>CANCCE010000033.1 GCA_947374505.1 Comamonadaceae bacterium
CCTGAAGACGCTTTCACCAGCCAAGCGGTGCATGACGCGCTGGATTTATGCGTCGGCTGCAAAGGCTGCAAACGCGACTGCCCGACCGGCGTCGACATGGCCAAAATGAAGGTCGAGTTCTTGCACCACTACAAGGCGCGGCACGGTTACACGCTCAAAGACAAACTGATTGCCAGCCTGCCCGACTACGCCCACTGGGCCAGCCGCTTCGCGCCACTGCTGAACCTGCGCGACAAGCTGCCGGGGTTGGCCCTGCTGAGCGAAAAAATTATTGGTTTTTCAGCCCGCCGCACGCTACCGCAATGGCAACGCAAGACTTTCTGGCAACAGCTTGCAAGCGCCACAGCGCAGGCTGAAAATGACAACTCGCAGGCCGGCACACTCAACACGGCTACGTTTGAAGAGGTCATGATGGCCAGCAAGCCCGTGGTGTTGTTCGTCGACACCTTCAACGGCTCGTTCGAGGCGGGCAATGCACTGGCAGCCTTGAAAGTGCTGCAAGCCGCCGGCTACACCGTGCATGTGGCCACCAAGGCCCAGCCCGATGGCAAACATCTGTGTTGTGGTCGTACCTACTTGGCCAACGGCATGATCGACCAAGCCAAAATCAAAGCCCGCGAAGTGGTCGCCTCGCTGCGGCCCTTCGCTGAAAAAGGAATTGCCATCGTTGGACTCGAGCCCTCATGCCTGCTGACAATGCGCGATGAGATGCTGGTGATGGGCTTAGGCCCAGCCGCACAAACCATCAGCGACAAAGCCCTTCTGTTTGAAGAATTTCTAGCGCGTGAAGCAGCGACTGGTCAGCTTGACGCGCTCAAGTCAGAACTCCAAGCCACCGACCAGGCCATCTTGCTGCACGGCCATTGCCACCAAAAAGCCTTTGGCGCGGTCAGCCCCATCATCGACGTGCTCAAGCTGATTCCGGGTGCCCAACCTGAGCTGATCGAGTCGAGCTGTTGCGGCATGGCGGGCAGCTTTGGCTACGAGGCCAGCCATTACGAAGTGTCGATGCAAATGGCCGAGCTCAGCTTGTTGCCCGCCGTGCGCAAACAACCCGACGCCATCGTGGTGGCCGACGGTACCAGTTGCCGCCATCAGATCCGCGACGGCGCTCAGCGTGAAGCGATTCACGTGGCAGAGCTGCTGGCGCGGCAGTTGAAAAACTGAATGTTCACGTTCCATCTATTGAGCATCAGACTTCGGCCATTTTTTCCTCGGTCGTAGCGCGCCGAAGCTCGCGACGTTCATCAAAATCAAAATAGCGACCACGATGCACAGTCGCGGTGTTGTCCCACATCACGAGATCACCAACCTGCCATTGATGCCGATAGACAAACTCGCGCTGGGTTGCGTGCTCCAGCAAGTCCATGATCAATATTCTTCCCTCAGGTAATGTCATGCCCTGAATTTCGCAGGCATGGATACCAACAAAAAGAATCTTGCGACCCGAGCGAGGATCGGTCTGAACCAATGGCCAAACGGCCTTCGCAATGGACCGCTTTTGGTCTTCGGTGTAATTCGTGTCGCCCAACATGAAGCGCGAGTGCAGTGCGTAGTGCTCTGCCTGCAACCCTTCGATCTGGTCTTTGCGCCATTGCGGCAGAGAATCATAGGCCATGCGTAAATCAGCGAACTCTGTGTCACCCCCAAAACCGGGAACAACAACAGCCGACAACATGGAGTACTTGGCACGCGGATTTTGAAATGAGCTGTCGCTGTGCCAAAGCTGGTTGGCAACATTGCCAACAATCTTGGCGTGCAGGCGGTCTGCGACTTCACCGTCAACCGTCACATTAGAGATGTCGGCGAGCTCTGCATAGTCGAATCGATGCGGACCACCCTTTAGTTTTCGCAGCCCTAGGTCAAGAGGGCCGAACGACTTGGCAAACGCGATTTGCTGATCTTGCGTCAGAGGCTGCTGACGGAAGACCAAAACGGCATGATGGTCCATCGCCATCTCGATCATCTGCACAGTAGCGACGTCGAGTGGCTTTGACAGGTCAATGCCCGTCACTTCAGCGGCAAACGGATTCAGTGGTTTGAAACTCGGTGTCATCATTGAATTTTTCATCCTCAAAGGTGTGCTTATTCGATCTTGATGCCGGCGGTCTTGATGACACGGCCCCACTTTTCAATCTCTTGACGAATCGTCACGTTATATTGTTCCGATGAGGAGCCCACCGCCTCCATCCCCATCTGCTCCATGCGCGAGCTCACTTCCGGCGTGCGTACAGCATGCCCAATGTCAGCACTGATTTTGCGCAATAAAACGGGGGGAAGACCAGCAGGTGCAATGATGCCAATCAGACTCATGGCGCTAAAGCCCGGAAGCGTGTCAGAGATCAACGCAAATTCCGGACTTGAAACAGCGCGGCTCGGGCTAGGCAGTGCAATCACCTTCATACGACCGTCTTTAACGAACGGCATAGAAGAGAATAAAACATCAAACAACAAAGGGACGCGACCACCAATCACATCCTGCTGCGCGGGTGCGCTGCCTTTATAGGGTATGTGAAGCATGTTGATACCAGCCATGTGGTTGAGCATCTCACCGGCCAAATGCGGCCCAGTGCCCGCTCCCGGTGTGGCGTAACTGAGCTTTTCAGGGAACTTCTTTGCGTAGGCAATCAGTTCTGGAACCGTGTTGACCGGCAGCGAAGAGGCCGCAAACAGGCCGAAGTGTGCCTGCCCAACCAGCGACACACCCACGATGTCCCGTAACGTGTCGTAAGGTAAGTTAGGCACGAGGTTAGGGTTGATCGTATGAGCACTGATGGCCATTCCGAGTGTGTAGCCGTCAGGCGGTGACTTGGCGACGATATTGGTCCCCAGTGTTGTACCGCCCCCGGGGCGATAGTCCACAACGACGGATTGCTTCCACGTCGTCTGAAGCTGCAGTGCAATAAGGCGTGCGATGGTGTCTGTCGGCCCACCAGCAGCGAAAGGGACAATTAGCTTGACGGGCTTTGTCGGCCACCCACCCAAAGGGGTCTGAGCCAGCGCCATCAGCGGACACATCACCCAGCCAAATGCGAAAAGCGCAAAGCGATTGCTCGATAAAAAATTTTTCATACGTTTATGTCGGTAAATAGTTGGGGCATCACTGCGGCTTCGGGCCCGCAATGGTCGTACGGGTCATGAAGCGGGCTCGACCGGCGTAATCCGGAATGGCTTTGTGCATGGCACTTCGGTTATCCCATACGAGCACCTGATCTTTAACCCAGCGGACTCGACAGGTCAGTTCGAAGCGCGAACAGTGGTCATATAGAAAGCGGAGTAGGGGCTTGCTCTCCGCCTCGGTCATCCCCTCTATTCGCTGCACGTAGACTTGATTGAGATAAAGAAAGCGGCGCCCCGAACCCGGATGGGTGCATATTAAGGGATGAACCATTTCACGGTCACCCAACTCAATTTTCAGATCGGACTTCACCCCCGTGTCGCTGAATTTGTGATTCTGCGCATGATAAGCAGAGCCAAAGATGCGGGTCGCACTGTGAACGGCGCTGAGGCCATCAAGGACGGAGCGCAATTTGGGCGACAAACTTTCATAGGCTGCATACATATTCAAAAAACCGGTGTCGCCTCCAAACTCCGGTACGGTGACAGAGCGCATGATCACTGCGCTCGGCGGACATTCATAGTAGGTGCTGTCAGCATGCCAGTTCTCACCGACGACGCGACCCGTGTCATCGGCATCTCGGCGAATGATCTGAATCTCATCAAACCCCTCAACGCTGTGCAGTTGCGGCAGCCGCATTAGCTCGCCAAACCGACGACTGAATGCGATATGTTGTGCGTGCGTGATAGGTTGATCAGGAAAGTAGATCACCAAGTAATCATGAAATGCCAGTTGAATTTCGTGCCAAGTCGCGTCATCCAAAGTTGTCGACAAATCAACGCCCCTGATCTCGGCACCAATCGTGCCATTCATTGGACGAACCTCGATTTTTTTAAATTTCAGGGGGTTTTCGTATTGAGACATCATCCTTTTCCAAATTCCTGTTCAGGCGCACGGCACTGATAATTCAAATTTTAGTCAGCGCTAGCGCCAGAAGCCTTGACCACTTTGGCCCATTTTTCTATTTCCGTCTTGATGAACACATCAAATTGTTCTGGCGTGGTACCCACTGGCGTTAGCCCAATCTCAGCCATGCGTACCCGGGTTTCTGGTGACTGTAGAACCTTGTTCAAATCCACACTGATCCGATTAACTAGCTCGCGTGGCGTACGGCTGGAAACGACTGCACCGAACACACTCTCCACACTGAAATTTGGCAACGTTTCAGCGAACGTTGGTAGGTTCGATGCAATCGACGAACGAACCGGGCTCATGATCGCGATGGGCTTTAGCAGTCCCGCCTTGATGTGCGGCAGTGATGAGAAAAGCGGATCGATCAACAGGTCTACTCTTCCCGCAATAACATCCGGATAGGCCCCGCCGGATCCTTTGTAGGGCGTGTGTAGCATGTTGATGCCGGCGGTCGTTTTCAGTAGTTCACCGCCTAGATGCATTGAGCTCCCACTTCCTGGGGATGCATAGCTCAATTTATTTGGATTTTTCTTAGCAAACGCAATCAACTCCTGCAAGTTATTAACCGGTAACGAAGGGGCGGCCGTCAGCACGATCGGCGAAGACGCTAGCAAAGAAACCCCTGACAAGTCCTTCTGCGTATCGAAAGGCAAATTTTTGCGCAAGCTTGGATTGATGACGTGCGCGGTCACGACCAGCCCAATGGTGTAACCGTCTGGCGGCGACTTGGCAACAAAGTCCGTTCCGATCACCGTACCAGCACCGGCCCTATAAACCACCAAAACAGGTTGTTTCCAGGTCTCGGTCAGTTGCCTTTCGAGCAGGCGTGCGAGGATGTCTATCGCGCCCCCTGGGGCATTAGGCACAATGATTGTGACCGGCCTCGATGGAAAGCTCTGGGCCATTGCAGTGAATGAAAGCACAGCGCAAGCACCAATAGCGAGCAGATGTTTGAAAATTTTCATGAGCAAGTGTCTCTTTCGTTTTTTGATTAGCGTAAAACTTCAATTCGGAGGGCGGACTGCGTCCGAACGCACCAACACGGCACCTTCCGACAGCGGACCCACCGTACGACGGTATTGCTGGAGCCAGCCAACATCTTGTGCGGGCGCGGGTGCACGCCAAGTAGCGCGTCGCTCGAACCATTGTTCGTCGGTGAGGTCAGCATCAACACGCCGTTTATCGAGGTCAATGGTGATGATGTCGCCGTCAAGCACAAGCGCCAGCGGCCCGCCTGCAGCCGCTTCCGGCGAAAGTTCTGCGACGACCAAGCCTTTGCAGACCAGGCCGGACAGGTGACCGTCCGTCAAAATCGCAATTTGATCACCCAGCCCAGCACCATCGACTGCGAACACGACACGGGAGGCGCCTCCGCCCATGGCGGGCCCACCACACACACCGGCACCGCGCATCACCAGCACATGCCCAGGTTGAATAAGCCCGTCTTTGAGCGCAGCCATAGCGGCGTCGGTACTCCAGAAGCAGATGGCGGGACCGGTAAAACTGCGCTGCTTCCGTTCGACGATGCCGGTCTTGGTCAGGCCTGACTCTGGCGCCAAATTCCCTCGCAGCAGCACGATAGCAGGCTGGGATGCCACCGGACGGTTGATCGGGCGGATCACCTCTTTGTCGACAACAGCCGCAAACTTTAGATTTTCAGCAACTGTTACCCCAGTGACCGTCAGCGGGCCCTTGTCAAGCAGTGACTCGAGCTGCTTCATCAGTGCGCGGCATCCGCCTGCAACTTCGAACTGCTCAATGGTGTGTGCGCCGATGGGGCGTATCCCAGCCAGTACAGGGATCTGTGGCCCAAAGGTTTCAAACAAGTTGTACACATCAACCCCGCACTCACCTTCGGTGGCAATGGCCTGCAGGTGTTTGACGGAGTTCAGCGAGCCGCCGATGGCCAGGATGCTGCGTACGGCATTGGCAAAGGCGCCCGGCGTGAGGATGTCACGCGGCTTGAGGTCTTCCCAGACCATCTGCACAATGCGTTCGCCGGCGGCTCGAACATCGGCCATCATCTTGTCGCTGTTGGCGGCAACCGGCGCACTGCCAGGCAGCGCCATACCCAATGCTTCGCACACGATGTGCATCGAATTTGCGGTGCCAAGGCCAGAGCACACCCCTGGGCTGCGAATCGCTTGGCGACTCATGCCGATCAGTTCCTCAATCGGCATGTTGCCGGTGACGGCATGCATCGCGCCGACAAACACATCTTCAATGTCAACATGCTTGCCCTTGTATTCACCACTGCTTTGGTAACCGCAGGGAACCATGATGGTAGGAATGTTCAGACGGGCCGCAGCCATGAGTTGACCAGGCACCGTCTTGTCGCACGAAGTCAGACAAATCATCCCATCCAACTGTGCGCCTTCCACGGCCACTTCGATGTCATTGGTCACCAGGTCACGGGCACCCAGCATGTAAGCACCACGGGCACCGGCACCGGTGATGAAGTCGCTAGGCGCCGCTGTGCGGATCTCAAAAGGCACGGCACCGGCCGCACGAATCACGTCCTTGAGCAGTTTGGCTACACCGTCCAGATGACTAAAACAAGCGGCCAATTCTGAGGAGCTGTTGACGATGGCAATCTTGGGTTTTTCGCAATCCGCCTCAGGAATGCCGAGCGCTTGCCAGTGTGCATTGCGGACCGACCAGAGATACGAGCCGCGGGGAAAGTTACTTCGCAAAGTGCGCTTCATGAGGAGGCCCGGGCATTCTTTTTAGTGATCTCGACGATGCCGCGATCGGCATCAACACGCACCCAATCGCCAGTCTCAATGCACTTCAAGGGGTCGGAGTCGAAATCAGTCATGGACGGCGCATGCGTCACCACGGCCCCAAGGGCCATCTTGGTTGTCATCTCGTTGAACAAAAAAGCGGCCGGAGCCACGTTCATCAGCCGCGCCAGATGAAAGGCGGCAGACCAGCCGGACGAGCCCTTGGCACCAGGAAACACCAAGACCTTGCCCGCAAAGCTCTGGCCCCGAAGTTCGTGACGAGTTTCGATGATGGTGCCGGTACGCGAGTCGATACCGCCCCAACCTGAGATGTGGTCTTGGGTCACCAGTGCCTCGCCCTCTGCCACACCTGGAACGACCTTGCGTCCGCGAAGAGTCAATACAGCCGCCCTGGCCTTGACAGGCTGCGGTTCAATCGATGGCTTCATGCGTAGCCTCCGTTCCAACGGCCCGTGCAAGCCGCGTCGATGCATTGCGCCGTGGTGCCAAACCAAGCTTGCACGCCCAAGATGGCAGGCAAATAATGGGCCTGTTTAGCTGAATCCAGCGCGACAGTTTTGGTTCCCTTGGGGACCGCACGGCTCATCGCCGAGCAACTGTCGGACATGATGATGCCGCCCGCTTTTTCGATGATCTCGGTATAGCCGTTCCGGTCTGCCAGCGACTTGATTGCACGCGGTGTGAATATCCACAGTTCACAATTTTCATGCACCCTGCGGCCTTCGATGAGTTGTGCCGCCTCCCAGATTTGTTCAATCGTGTAGTGAGGGCATCCCAGCATGACGTACTGGATATCCGCTTCAGTGCCAGTCGCATTGATTTTTTCGTAGGTCGCGCGGCGCTCGGCCTCGCCGTAACGAAACACCTCGACAGGTGCTTTTCCACCCAAAGCCTGCTCTAGCGACAGCGCTTCAGGCGTGATACCCATGATGTGGTACATCTCCACCCCGCCCGACGAAGATGCCGCTGCACCAAAGTGCTTGAGGCGAGGCAAATTCGGCACGCGTTTAATTCCATGGCGGCTGTACACCACCGGCACGCGATCCTGCACCAAATCACCCATGAAATAACCCAGCAGTCCCCAGTCCTGCACAGACTCCACATCCACATCAAGTTCGATCACATGGGTCGCAAGGCGTGGTGCGTCTTGGTGGTAGCCCCAGTCGGGAATACGCCCCGTGAGCATGGCTGCGCCACAACTTTCACGGCCTTCCGTATTGGTCCGAGCCCCCAGCACCGAGTTGCAATACACCACAGCCGAGGACTCCATCCAGGCACAGTGTTCGCCACGCGTAGGGATATTCCCAACTTGATAGGGTGTGCAAGTATTCATGATTTGCGCCCCTAGCCCGGCAACGTGCTTCTCGCTCTTGCCGTAGAACTGCACGATGTCATCGCTCAACCCAAAGCGTTCCGGCTGGTTGGGGTCAAAGCCAAGCTGCAGATGGCTGGTGAAAGTCTTGAACTTTGGGATCTTGACCACTTCCTGGCTATCGAGGCTGAATTCAGAGAACACGGCATCCATGCCTCCGCCTTTGAGCGCAATGTCTCGCTGGAGTGGCGTCGTAGCGGTAATCGTGGCGCAAACGTTGTGCGTTTCAACCAGTCGCTCGGCACCTAAAGCCTCGCCATAGCGCATCAGCAAGTCCATCGCTTTTTGCACTGCGGGCCCCTCTTGGCCATCAAGCATGGCTTTTTCGTGATCAGTCAGCTGCATGATTTGGGGATCTCAGGTTTTAGGATTGAGGTTGTTCTGTCAATGTCAGCGGCACATGGCCACCGATATCGCGCGCAATTTCCTGCGCAACACGCCGCAGGCGGGGCGCAAACTCCTGGCGAAGCCGCTCCTCGGTAAAGACATACGCCGCCCCGCCGCAGTTGAGTGCAAAGATCTCGTCACCAGGCCCCACCAGGGGCACCGAAACCGAGTTGATCTCATGGTGGAACTCGCCCAAAGACAAGCAATAGCCAAGCCCCTTGGCTTCATGGATAGCCCGCTCCATCGCAGGTCCGATGCGCTCCCACTCAGGCCCCCGCAGCAAGCGCAAAGAATCGGTCAATTGTGTGCGCAGGCCATCACCCAACGCCGATAAATACGCGCGGCCGAGCGCGGAAGTTGGCATCGGCGCCCTCGAACCGACATCCAGTCTCGGCGACAGGATCGAAGCAACCGGGCGACAAGCCTCAATCATCACCATCTCCATGCCATCTCGCACGGCCAGGTAGACAGAGGCACTGAGGTCGTCAGCCATTGCCTGCATTCGAGGACGTGCTAACGCTCGAACGTCAAGACTGCCCAAGAACACCCGCGACAAGGCCACCAATGCGGGCCCAAGGGTGAAGCGGTCTGCGATCAAAGCCGGTTTGAGCATGCCGGCCGCAAGCAAAGTACCCACCAGGCGGTTCACAGTCGGACGTGGAATGCCCGTCATTTTCGCAATTTCAGCGTACCCAAGCATCGGACGCTCTAGGCTAAAACAACGCAGCACAGAAATGCCACGCTCAAGTGCACTCACCGTATCGGTACGTGACTCAACGGTGTCTGCCACAGGATCAGATGGCAAGGTTCGCATGCGCATCCTCTGTCCGAGAAGCAGCATTTGCCGATGCGCCAGGTCTTAGGTAAACGCCCTGCCCTTGGAGCGCAGCCTGTAAAACAGCGATGTCAACGGCTCTAGGCGCTACGCCAGTTTGCACCGCTAGAGCGGCAGCAACGCCTGCAGCTTGTCCAGTGATCCAGCACTGCGGAATCTCGCGCATGAAACCGTGTGAATTTCGGTCGCAGGAGATGTGCCGACCACAAGCGAGCAGACCATCAAGCTGCTCCGGTACCAATGCGCCATACGGAATTGAGATATTGGGAAATTTTGGAGAGACGGCAGGACTCACACCGATTTCATCAAACAGCGGCAAACCTACGGGCCACTGGCTTCTCAGAACCGAACCCACACCGGTCAGACGTCGAGCGTGGCGCACGCCAATTTGCGGCGCACTCAACATCAAGAACGCATCCTCAAAGCCGGGCGCGTGGGCCTTGAAATAATCCAAATGAGCGGCCATGGCGCGATGCGATCGCACCTCTACAGCAGTCAGATCATCAACGTCTAGCGCCGAATAGCCCGATTGACGAGGCCCCATGAAAAGCGCGATATCGTTGCGCCAGGAAACGAAAGGACGCTCAAACAGACCCACCTGGCCTCGACCTTTCGACATGAATTCTGAGAATTTTTCAGGCTGGCCCGCTTTGAATTCGATCCAGCGGTTCATGTCAACACCGCCAAACAACCATGAAGTGTTCATACAGTGGTGCACATCGGCTTCTTCAATGTCATTGACGAACGCGGCTCCCGCTCGTGCGAACAAATCACCGTCGCCAGTGGCATCAACGACCACGTCAGCCATGATGGCCATGCGGCCTTCTTTACTCTCAAACACCACGCCTTTAACTGATCCATCTTGCACGATCGGGACTGCGGCCCAAGAGTGATAAATCAGCTTGACCTTGCGCTCCAACACGATCTCTTGAGACAGTAGCTTGAGGCGCTCCGGATCGATCGTCGGCGACCAGGTGACGATGCCGTGGTAAGACGCAGTGCGTTGTGACCAGTGGGACGCCTTGGCGTCATCTGTCGAGCCCCAGTCCTCACGCGCCGGGCCTGCAACTGCGTCTTTAGGCAACCGGTCGAACAGCTCCTCAGCGAACCCGCGAATCACCAACTGACCTTCCCAGTCGGTCATTCGATCAATCCAGATCACCAAACCGCCCGTTGAAAGACCGCCCAAATGGTTGTAGCGCTCAAGCAAAGCGACGTCCGCACCTTGGCGGGCCGCCGCCGCAGCCGCAGCCGTGCCTGAGGGCCCCCCGCCGACGACCAACACTTGGCAACGATGGTAGACAGGTATGTCCCGACCGGGCTCCGACCATTGGCCATGGTCAGGCCGCTGAACCCGGACATCCCGATCAAAAATATCGGACGAGAGGATACGTTCATCAGTACGGGCTACAGTTTTCATGCCGTGGTTTTTAACTTATTTCGGAAGCCATGTCCATTTAAATTGCAAATTTATCAATCTGAAGTCCATGAATTTCAAAAAAGATCATTTTTTAATTTCTTCAACCATTTTTATGAAATAAGTTCCATCTAGCTGAGGCTCCGATTCAACGCGGCGGTTGCAAACTGACTTGCTCCCTGCAACCTGAGCCGCAGCGTGGCAATCTGTAAAGGTTGAAACCACCCCATAAAAATCAGCTTGGGAATCGCTAAAACATGGTTAATAGGGACTCATGGAGAAAAACATGGGCCCTTGTCACCGCTGGAAGAAACCTTGTCTCACTTGCCTGCTCTTGGGTTTGTTTTGCCACGCGCAAGCCGCTGATTGGTGCGCGCAGCCAGAGCTCAATGTGAACGGGCTGTCCAAGCACTTCGATGACGCCAACGGCCCTCCGGCCGACACAAAAAACGAGATCAATACCGGCCTCGGTTTGACCTGCCCACTCAAGGGTGTAGGCCACTGGCGGGATGAAATAGAAGGTGGTTTCTACAAAAACTCCCATTTCACGAATTCGTTTTATGCAGCTTATGGGATCTATTACCCGCTCAACTCAATGCTTTTTGCGGGGTTGAGAAACATGGTGGCCACGGGCTACCCCACAGACAGCTACCGAACAGGCCTGGTGGCGGGGCCGCTGCCCACGGTCAAGCTGGAACTGGGCTCCACCATCTCGCTGAACCTGAGTTTCATTCCCAAGCGGAACGCCATCGTATTTGCCAATTTAGGCTACAGGTTTTAATACGACTTGTTGTTTAGCGTGCTACGCCCAGCAAGCTGTCTAGCAGGTCCGGGTTGTGCAGCAGTTCTTGCGCCGAACCCGCATGGGCCACGCTGCCGCGGTCCAGCACCACGGCTAAGTCTGAAATAGCCAGCACGGCTTGGGGATGTTGCTCAACGATGATCGCCGACAAGCCCTCCTCGCGCGTGATGCGGCGGATGGCGCGCAGCAACTCTTCCACGATGATGGGCGCTAGGCCCTCCAGCGGTTCGTCGAGCAACAACAGCCGCGGATTGAGCACCAGTGCGCGGCCGACCGCCAGCATTTGCTGCTCGCCCCCAGACAACTGCGTCCCAAGATTGGTCTTGCGCTCAGCCAAGCGCGGAAACATGGCGTAAACGCCATCTGGCGTCCACTTGCCGGGGCGGGCTACGGCCGTCAGGTTTTCATGCACCGTGAGCGACTTGAAGATGTTGCGCTCTTGAGGCACCCAGCCAATGCCGGCCGCTGCCCGCTCGTGTGGCGCCAGTGTGTGCAGCAAACGGCCCGTCAACGTGATGCTGCCGCCGTGCTGGCGCGTCGCGCCCGCCAAGGTGTTGATCAGCGTGGTCTTGCCGGTGCCGTTGCGACCCAGCAGCGCCAGCGTTTGGCCTTCGCCGAGTGCCAGCGAGACGCCGTTCAAGACAACCGCCTCGCCATAGCCCGCGCTCAGATTCTCGACACGTAATAGTTCAGTCATGCTTTGCGTCCTCGCCGTGGCCCAGATACACGGCCTTCACTTCAGGGTTGGCGGCAATCTCGTCCGGTGTGCCTTCGGTCAGCAAGGTGCCGTTGACCAGCACCGTCATGCGCGTCGCAAAACTGAAGACCAAGTCCATGTCGTGTTCAATCAGCAACACCGACACATCCGCCGGCAAGTCGGCCACGGTTTGCAGCAGTTCTTCGCGCTCACCAGCGGGCACGCCCGCCACAGGTTCGTCGAGCAACAAGACACGCGGCTCACAGGCCAGTGCAATCGCGATTTCTAACAGTCGCCGCTTGCCATAAGCGAGTTCGCTGGTGCGCTGGTTCATCACTTCGGTCAGGTGGAATTCCGTCAACAATTCCTCGCAACGGCGGGCCACCTGCGGGTTGTGCCCGAGCGAAGTCCACCAGCGGCGACCCAGACCCAAACGCTGCGAAACTACCAAGGCCAGCGTCTGCAGCGGCGTCATGGTGTCGAACAACTGGTTGATCTGAAAAGTGCGCACCATGCCGCGGCCCACGCGTTGGTTGGGCGCTAGCGTGGTGATGTCCTCGCCTTCCAGCACGATGCGGCCAGCCGTTGGGTGCAGCACACCCGTGAGCAAGTTGATGAAGGTGGTTTTGCCGGCGCCATTGGGCCCGATCAGCGCATGACGCGCACCCTTTTTAAGGTCCAAGCTGACCTTGTTGGTGGCCACGATGCCGCCAAAGCGCATTTCCAAACCTTGCGCGGACATTACGGTTTCGCCTGAGCTCATGACTGGGGTGTTCATGACTGAGCTCCACGCGCCGAGCGCCACCACGTCCAGGGGCGGATCAATCGATCGCGCCCGACCAGCACCAGCACCACCAAAAACAGGCCAATCCAGAACATCCAATACTGCGGCGTGATGGACGAAAAAAAGTCCTGCATCAGCTTGAAGACGATGGCACCAGCAACGCCACCGTAAAGCCAGCCCGTGCCACCGATGACCAGAATCAGCATCACGTCGGCTGAGCGGTGGAACTCGAACAAATCGAGTGACGCAAAACCAGTGGTCTGCGTCATCAACGCACCGGCGGCACCGGCCACAGCGGCCGACAAGGTGTAGGCCACGATCAAGCGCTCATTCACCGGAATGCCAATGGCCATGGCGCGCAGCCGGTTGTCACGAATCGCCATCAAGGTCCCGCCAAAAGGCGAGTGAACAACGCGCCGCAGCAAGATGAAAAACACCAGCAACACACTCAACGAGTAGTAAGCGGCGGTGAGTCCTGACAGGTCAAACTCAAAGCGTCCCAGCAAGGGACCCATGACCACGCCTTGCAGGCCGTCAGCACCGCCCGTCAGCCAACCGAGCTTGTTGGCGATTTCCATCATGATCAGACCCAGACCCAGCGTGACCATCAGGCGTGTCAAATCACTGCCGCGCAAGATCGTTAACGAGGCCAGCAAGCCCAGCAACGCGGCAGCACCGATACCGACCGCCAGCCCCACCAGTGGATCCGGCATGACCAGTTTGGCGAACAGCGCGGCCGCATAACCGCCAAGCCCGAAGAAGGCCGCATGACCCAGCGAGACGATGCCGGTGTAGCCCAGAATGATGTCCAAGGACACGGCAAACAAAGCCACGATGGCGATTTCATTGATGATCAACACGTGGCTGGGCGAGAGCACCGGTGCGGCAAAAGCCAGCAGCCAGAAGACGACTTCCAACGGCTTGAGACGGCTTTGCCCAAGCAGCGACTGCTGGGCATTGAGGTGAGCGGTCATGCTATTTGCCTCCCTTGCGAACAAAGAGACCTTGCGGACGCCAGATCAGCAGCACGATCATCAGGCTGTAAACAATGAAAGCGCCAAAGTCGGGAATGTAATATTTGCCAGCCACGTCAGCAATGCCCAACAGCAGCGCCGCCAGCAGTGGGCCAGTGATCGACGAGGTGCCGCCGACCGCCACCACGATTAAAAAATAAACCATGAACTTGAGCGGAAAGGTCGGGTCCAGGCCCAGCACTTCGGCACCCAGCGCACCGCCTAAACCGGCCAAGCCGGAACCGACGGCGAAGGTCGACAAAAACACCAGATTGACATTGATACCCAGACCCGCCGCCACGCGCTGGTCGTCCACTGACGCACGCAGGCGACTGCCAAAGCGCGTCTTGGCCAGCACGTACTGCAAGGCCACCGTCAGCGCAGCACAGACCGCGATGATGAACAACCGGTAATGCCCCATGCCCAAGACAAAAGGATCCGTGCCGATTTCAGTCCGGCCTTTGAGCCACTCAGGCAACTGGATGTTTTGTGGCGATGAGCCTAGAAAATAGTCAACGCTGGCCACAGCCATGAAAACCAGACCGATTGAAAACAGCACCTGGTCCAGGTGCGGCTTGTGGTACAGCGGCCGGTACAGCGTGCGCTCGAGCACCGCGCCGAGCAAGGCTGAGCCTAAAAAGGCGACCGGTAAGCAGAGCAAAAAAGGCAGGTCAAAGTGCTGCATCAACAGCACCGTGATGTAGCCGCCGGCCATGGCAAAAGCACCGTGCGCGAGGTTGATGAAGTTCATCAGCCCCATGGTCACGGAAAGGCCCACGGCCAGGATAAACAGGAGCATGCCGTAGGCAACGCCGTCGAAAAGAATAGTCAGCATGTCTTAAAGATCAAAGAGCCCGGAAAAAAAAGCCATGCGCTACTCCCTGTGGGCTGCGCATGGCTCGCACCTTGGCGGGTTTGTTGACTCGATTTACTTGGTTTTGCCTGGGTCTTTGACGTCTTTGATGACGTCGAATTCGACGTTAAACAACTGACCGTCTTTCTTCTCGACCTTGCGCAGATAAATGTCTTGCACCACGTCCCGGGTCTGCGCGTCGATGAACATCTTGCCGCGTGGGCTCTCGAAAATTTGACCCTTCATGGCGGCCAACACAGCGTCACCTGTGGGCATGGCCTTACCAGTGGTCTTGGCCGCACGCAGCGCTTCATAGATCACGCGCATGCCGTCATAGCCGCCGACAGCCATGAAGTTGGGACGCATGCCTTTGTTGGCTTTTTCGAAGGCGGCGACGAATTTCTTATTCATGGGCGAGGGATGCGCTGCCGAGTAATGGTGGGACGTCACCACGCCCAAGGCGCCGTCGCCCATGTCGTTGAGCTGATCGTCATCGGTCACGTCGCCGGTGCCAATGAGCTTGATGCCAGCTTTGTCCATGCCGCGCTCGAGGAACTGTTTCATCACAGCAGCGCCCGCGCCAGAGGGCACAAACACGAACAAAGCGTCGGGCTTGCCGTCACGTACTTTTTGCAGAAAAGGAGCGAAGTCAGGGTTGCGCATCGGCACGCGCAAGGATTCAGTGACCTGGCCGCCGTTGAAAATCAAGCGTTCTTTGAAGAACTTTTCAGCATCAAGGCCAGGGCCGTAATCAGACACCAGCGTGATCACTTTCTTGATGCCGTTCTTCGGCGCCCAGTCAGCCAAGGCCACTGAGGCCTGCGGCAAGGTGAAGCTGGTGCGCACGATGTACGGCGATGCCTCGGTGATGCTGGAAGTGGCTGCAGCCATGACCACCATCGGGGTTTTGGACTGCGTGGCGATGGGCGCGGTGGCCAGCGCCGACGGCGTGATGCCGAAACCAGCCAGCACGTTGACCTTGTCGTTGACGACCAGCTCTTGCGCGAGACGGCGTGTGGCGTCTGGCAGCGAGGTGTCGTCTTTGACGATCAGCTGAATTTTCTTGCCGGCAACCGTGTCGCCGTTTTGCGCCATGTACAGGCGCGCGGCCGCTTCGATCTGGCGTCCGGTGGTCGCCTGCTGGCCCGACATCGGCAGGATCAGGCCAATCTTGAACGTGTTGTCTTGGGCCAGCGCCGGCAGGGCTGCGGCAAATGTGGCAGCGGCCAAGGCTGCAGCCGTGAAGTTACGTCTTTTCATGAAGTCTCCGGAGGGTTGTCGTTAAAGGTCAAGCGCAAAAAATATACAGTCTGCTAGTGTATTCAGCATTTGATCAATGACAAGATGGGGGCCGCCGCGGAAAGCCGCTATCCTTGCAGCTCATATTCAAGCGCGATCTGGAAACCAACATGCCTTTGCCCGAACAGCCGACCCGACCCCTGACCAATGCCAAAAGTACCCGCGCCGACAAGGAGCTGCTCTTCAAGGCGGTGCTGTGTGCGCTGATAGGCCTCGGGGTGTTGATCTCGCCTTATTTCATCCAGTCACCAGGGATGCAGGGCATCGTGGCGCAATCGTCTCTGGTCGGCTGGTTTGCGCTGGCACTGGGCATTGGTTTTGGCATCGCCTACGCCCGCCGCGTCATGCGCTCGCGGCACTGAGCCTCATTGAGACTCACTCGCCGCGTCGGTCTACTTTGGCCGGACGCGGTACTTTTTTGAGCTTGATCAGCCGCTTCAGCTCAATATCGTCCTTCTTGACTTGACGCTCGGCGTCGAGCTTCTGCCCAGCCTCCATCCACGACTGGAACTCGCTAGGCGTTTCCAGCGTGATGCGGCCTAGCGTCGATTGTCGAAATTCGTAAATCACGATTTCAGCAGCCTTTTGCAGGTTGATACGGCCTTTAGACAACACCGCACCCCGCTTGCGACCGATTTCCTCCAACAACTGCTCGTCGGTGGTGCCCGCCGGTAGCTCGACCTTGTAGCGCGCCTTCAGAAGAGCCTGGTAATTCGGGATCAAATAATCCAACAACTCGAGCGCAACCTCTTCTTCGTTGAAGGCATTGCGACCAATCGCGCCGCTGGCGGCCAAGTTGTAGCCGCTCTTGGCGACGATGATGCGCGGCCACAGCATGCCCGGCGTGTCGAACAGGTAAAAGCCGTCGGCCAGCACGATGCGCTGCTCAATTTTGGTGACACCCGCCTCGTCGCCGGTTTTGGTGGCGCGCTTGCCGGT
>CANCCE010000034.1 GCA_947374505.1 Comamonadaceae bacterium
TACCAGCCGTTTTGATCGAACGGCCCGACGGCTTGGTGGCAACTCTCAATTACCTTGATGGCATGCGGGCACCGGCATGAGCGGTGCCGGCTGGAGTCAAGACTGGTTTGATGGCGGGCTGACACAGCTAGAGATGCTGGCATGGCGCGGCGTTGAGTCTCAGCACATTGTCTCGACCTTGCGGCTGGTCGACACGTCTGGCGAGCAGGAGATGCTCGAAAGGTTGCTAGAGGTCAGCAAGCCCCCCGCGCCGGTCATGAAGGTGCTGAAGCACTATTTAATCTTCACGCCATTTCGATACCGGCCTGAGCATTCAAGCCGATTCCGTCCTGCGGGCTCATTGGGGCTCTGGTATGGCGCGGAAAATCTCTTTGCAGCCTGTGCCGAGGTGGCTTACTGGCGAAACCGCTTTGTGCTCGAAAGTGCTGGGCTGGTCATGACCGATGTGTTAACCGTACACACTTTTTACCAAGCTAAAGTCGATGGTTTAGCGGTTGACCTGATGTCACCCCCTTGGGTGGCTGCGCGTGACGAATGGATGCACGGCGCTGACTACAGCCAGACGCATGCTTTAGCAGAAGCCGCACGCAACAAGGGCGTGCAGTGGATTTGCTATGAGTCGGTGAGGGCAGAGGGGAACCGTTGCGCAGCGGTACTGGACGTTGAGGCGGTTGACATGGTGAGCAGTGACTCACAGCACCAAACTTGGCAATGCAAGGCAAATCGAAGCTCGGTCATGATGCAGCAAGGTTCCGAGTGCTTTGTCTGGAATTTTTAGCGATCAGTGAGAGTGCTCGCGCTACAAAGGTGTGCTACAAATAAGGCTGATCAACTGGTGGTGTAGAGGGGCGTCGAGTATTGGGTTCGATCCCCGCCAGCCGCACCAAACCAGCCAACGCCACCCTTCGCGGTGGCGTTTTTGTTGGCCTAAAGCCTATGTTTAGTCGGCTTTTCTGGACATTCGACTTCGCGGTGCGCCGTCGATGCGCGTGAACAACCGGGGTTAAAAAGGGTTTGTAGCCGGGTTTGGCCTTCTTTGGTCAGATGCGCAACCCTGCAATTTGCCGCTCGGCCATGCTGAGCAAGGGTTTCGGCGTTTCGCTGGGGCCTCGTCGCGCGGGCGCGTTCGCGTTGTGAAACCTGCGTAACGCAGTTGAAAATTCTTGAGGGCTGAGTCAGCTAGTCTTCGGACTGTCGTTCGTCACGGGTTTGTTGCGTCCTAATCGCTTCTCGACATCTTTGAGAAAGTCTGATGGTCGGACGTCCAGCGCATCGCACAGTCGATAGAGCATCCGCACGCTCGGACTGTTCTTGCCCAACTCAATGAGCGAGATGTAGTTGCGATCGACATCCGCGCGCAGTGCCAAGTCTGTCTGACTCCACTTACGACGTGTGCGTAGGCCGCGAAGGGCCTGCCCGAATGCTTGATCTGGTTCCAAAACACTTGCTTAATTTATTGAGCAAGAGTCGCTTACAAGGCACTATGAAATGCTGCATATATACGGCAGAATTGACTGCATGTACCTTGGTTCAGAATTCCATCGCTATTGGGCTAGATGTGGCCTACAAGATAAACACCCTGACGATGTTGCATATCTCCACGACTCACCATTTGTCCATGATGTGAGGCCTTGTCCGTTTGATGGTCCGCTAGAAAAGGCAAAGGTAGTGATTTGTTTGGCGAATCCGAACTACGGGGACGGCAGAGATGTCGCGAAGCTAAACCAGCTGGTTATGAATCTTCGTTCTGGTGAGGAGGGGCTCCCCGAAGAATTTGATGACTACTACCGATCGCGAATCGCAAGACCTATGGGTATCCCCCTGGAGCTGCTGAGAAATCAGGTCGCAGTGCTCAATATATGCCCATACGCATCAGTCCGCATGTCGGGTGAGGCCATTAGAAGTGCCGCTGGTCTGCCTAGTGTTTGGCAAGCCCAAAAATATCTGCGTGAGGTCTTGATACCCCGAGCGCAAACTGGGAACATTTACTTGCTTTTTATAAGAAAGTTGCAACTCTGGGGAATCACACAAAGCCTAGAGGAACATGGCAACCTGCGCGTGATTAAGAATCTAGCAATAAGTGGCGTGATGCCCAAGATCTTGGGACAAGAGATTCGGGAATGGCTAGTCAGGAAGAGATACATAACCAACCTGAACCAGTGTGAATCAGAAGCCCACGAAAATTCACAAGTATGAAAATTCAAATTGCATACGGCAACATCGTCAAGCAGCCAGATGCGGAAGCAATCGTTAACAGCGCTAACGCCAACTTGCGTCTCGGCTCAGGCGTTGCTGGCGCGATTCACACTGCAGCCGGGCCTGAGTTGGAGGCCTACTGCAAACCATTTGCCCCAATCGCGCTGGGTGATGCCGTACTCACGCCGGGATTTTTGCTGCCCAACAAGTGGGTGATTCATGTTCGCTCGGCGCATTACATGAACGACTCTGAGCCAGAGCAAAAAATGCGGCAGGCGATTGAGTCGATGCTCAAGGTTGTCGGCGAGAACAATATTCGTAGCGTGGCAATGCCCGCAATCGGCATTGGCGTTTTCAAGTTTCCAATTGAGCTAGCCGCACAGATCACTGCACAAGCATTGGCTAAAGCCTCGACGCTGGCACCCCAACTTGAGTGGCTGCGACTTTGCGTCTCAGACACAGCCTTGGTTGAAATTTACCAGTGTGCAATTGCTGCCGATTAGGCTGTAAATCGAAGTTGCGGAAAGGGGAGATATAAAGATGTCGTACAACACTTATTTCGACGATGTAGAGAATCAGCTTATCCAAATTACCGACGCAAGGAAAAATGCAAATATGGTTGTTTGGATTTTCCTTCCTCTTGCATTTTTCGCGCATGCAGTCGTTCTCGCTGCAGTTGTGTGGGCTGTGGGTTGGCTATTTGGCAACTCGCCGACAGCGGTCGGAGTTACATGCGCTGCATACATTAGTGCAGTCATTGGATGGGCGGTGGGACAGGTCCATGAAATAGTGACACGAATGGCCGTACATGCGACTTCCGTTCACGACGAGGTTTTGCTAGTCAAGGAACTTGTAGAAGATGAGCAGCGAAAAAAGGTGCGTTAAGCGTAAGTGGAACCCCAGTAATAAAACGATATGAAGTGGTCTGCAATTGATCTCGGCCCTCAGCCTTCCGATGTACCAGAGTGGCTGGCGCACGTCACTGCGGAGACCATGCGAGAAGAGTCATTACCTTTACGAGAAATACTTGACGGATCACTTTACTACCCATCATGCGGAAGCGACGGTGGGCCTGTGAAGCACTTGGGACCGTGGTTCCAAAGTTTTGTCTACGTCGACTATGGGTATCGCCGTGATGAATTTTTGGGACAGCTGGTTAAAGCCCCGTTTTCAGGCTACCAAATAATGGGTGTGCGGAGTGTGTCGTCGAACGAATTGGCGCCACGCGGTTGGGACCAGTCAGCCCTATCCAAGGAGGAAAATGAAAGTGCGCAGGACTACGCCAGAGACTGGCGGAAGAAGCCATTTTGTGAGTGGGTTGTATTCGAGCGAGAGACCTCAAGGCCGATAAGCCACGGGCCGCAACGCTTCAGTTTGCTGTATCTGTGTGCTGATGGAGCTCAAGCCTTTAATACGCTGTATGTAAGCAACAAGCTGCGACCGGGTGCAATCGCGGTGATACAACCAGGTCATGCGTTTGGAATGAATTGGACTGACTTCACAGACTCGCAGGCCGTTCTGGCACGGGTAGTGATGGGCAACCCGGCGGGGGTACCTGACTACTATATTTACGGCGGACGAGGTGCTCGTAAAGATTTAACCGACACGTGGCCGTTGTATTCGACGAACGTTGGATGGTACAAATATCACACACTAGGCAATGTCGGGGCTTGGACGGCTTAGGTGGCATAAACAGGCGAACGAGGCCCCGCGAAACGGGTGTTCGCTACCTCAAACATCGTGACTTGTGGCCGCCCTATATGGATGACCTCGTAGCGCTGCGAAGTGGCGCTTCGGGTTGTCTAAAAAATGCTGACTCGCTCACCCTCAGTGTCTCGCAGTAATCGGCCCACCATTGGTACATGGTTCGGCGCTCTGGCAGGTATTTAGCCTTGTTATAGATCGACCTGATGTCTCCGTGCACATGCGCCAACGCTGCCTCAATGACGTCAGGATGGTGGCCGTTTTCGTTGAGCAACGTGGATGCGGAAGTGCGAAACCCGTGCACCGTCATGCGGCCCCGGTAGCCCAATCGAACCAATGCGTAGAGCATGGTGTTTTCGCTAATCGGCTTGCTCCGAGAAAAAAGGCACGGGAATATGAAGTCCGAATTACCAGTGACGGGTTCAAGCATCTGAAGCAAGTCGACTGCTTGTGTGGACAGCGGCACAAGGTGTAGCTCCTTCATTTTCATGATTTCTGCAGGGATGCGCCACAGCCGATTCGTCCAATCGATTTGCTCCCAGCGGGCCAGCCGAATCGACTGGCTGCGCTGAAATGTCAGGAGTGTGAACTCCAGTGCTGCTTTGGTGGTGTACTCGCCTTGGTACTCGTCCATGGCGCGTAGAAGCTCTGCAAATTCTTCCGGCGTTGTAATTGCTGCGAAGGTCTTTTGCCGATGCGGAATCAGGGCATCTTTAAGTGCCGCAGCAGGGTCACTGACTGCGCGACCTGTGGAAATCGCAAAGCGAAAAATTGCGGCGGCTTGCTCAAGCAGGGTGTGCGCCTGATCGGTTTTTCCGCAAGCCTCTATGGGGCGAAGCACTGATAGCAGTAATGGTGCACTAATTTTCGTAATGGCCTCTTTACCGAGTGCAGGAAATAGATGACGCGAGACCAGTGTCGTAATTTTCCGGCGGTAGGACTCAGACCAATGGGATCCACGGATTCGAATCCATTCCTCCGCGAGCTGCTCGAAGGTGTCCTCCGCCGCAACGCGTATCTCCTCCTTCTCTCGCTTTTCTGCTTCCCGTGGGTCAATGCCTTGCACACGAAGTCCTCGTGCTGCCTCGGCACGTTCTCGCGCGGTCTTAAGGCTAATGTGCGGGTACTCGCCAAGCGTAAGCGTTTGGTCCTTGCGGGTGACGGGATGCGTGTACCTGACTGCAAAGACTTTTCGGCCACTCGGATGGCAAAGGACGTGCAGACCATTCCGGCCACCGTCAAAAAGCTTTTTGGTCTTGGGTGGCTCAGGGCGGAATTGTTTTATGGCTGTGTCAGTGAGCATGGCGATGTAAGTTATGCAGTTATGGACGTGCTGCGCGGCAAGAAACAGCAAAACACGACTGCAAAAATTTTCGGTTGGAACAAGGAAAAGACAAACCATTCCCACGGGAAGTCGGTGGGAATAGTCGTGGACATGGCGTAAGCGGCCTTGGTGGGGGCGGCCCTTTTTTTACCTAAGAAAAATAAAGGGCCGCTGCCACCACTTACACGTCATCCAGCGGCAAAGCCAGATAGGTCATGCGACCTCCAAGTGAGCTTTTGGACGGGAACTCCGCGATCTGCTTGTCAGAAAGGGGGGATTCCAAAATCGCACCAATTGCCAGCAGTTGTTCTAGCTCCTGCTTGCGACTCGTGGACTTGCCCATAACGCCGGGTGCTTCGAGTAAGCGCGTACTGCTTGGGTAACGATCACGCGGGTCATCGGCATAAGAAAGTGCAGCCAAGGCTTGTAGTAAGGACTGGCGGGTCGCATCAAGAGTTGCGTTCTTGCTTGCAGCTTTGTTTTCGTTTGAAAGTGCTTCGCGCAAAGCTTTGTCTAATGGATCGACAGCTTCAAACAAGTAGTCGCGCCGGTGGATGTAAACGTCAGGCTGTTGTGCACAGTAGCTCAACTTCGGCAAAGACAGCATCAGGCCTGATTCCCCCATACCCAGCTTGATGCCAGTTGCCTCGTAAAAGGCATCAGGCTTCATCTTGATTAAAACAGCGACCATGCGCGAGCCATCAGGTAAGGCTGACCCATTTCGCCCGGAGTATTGGTCGGTGGTGCCAGCCCTTGCGTTCCCTTTTCCCGTGTGGTGCACCACGTCAACGGCGCACCCTGGAAAGCTGCGCATCAGATACCGGCTGGCTTCAACCACGGCCTGTTCAGCATCGTTCAGGTGTCCTTCGCCTACGCTAAAGGACATCAGAGGGTCAAAAATAATTCGATCGGGCTTCAGGGGCTTGCAGCGCAGAATCAACTTGTCGAGGTTTCCAAAATGAGGCAACAAAATCCGATCTGAAAATTCTGCAAGTTTGAAAGTTTCACCAACTAGATCGACAGCCCAAACACGCGCAAAGACTGTTTCTCTTTCCGCTGCAGTCAAGGCCATCTGATCCATCATGCATTTGAGACGAGCAATCAAAATTTCGCGAGAGTCCTCCTTGGTGATGATGACGGTTGTAAAAGGAGTTTGCACTTTCTTTTTCCAAATCGGGAGACCTAATGCTCCCTTTATCGCCTCATGCAAGAGCATCGTCGTTTTGCCGACGCCACCTGCAGCAATCAAGTTACGCAGGTCTGCATATAGGTAATCCTCCACGAGCATCCGAGGGTGCAACTGCGCAGCGTTAGCCTCAGCTTCTGTAAATGGTTTGATTGGGGCGTCAAGAACACTGCCCGCACGCTGCGGATGTTGAGACAAAATTACTTGAGTGGCGACACGCTTTCCGTGGACGTGCAACCGACCAACAAAGGCGTCAGCCGCAGACTGAGCGTGCGTGAAAACCGACTTCCAGTGCGTGCCAGCAGGACGGAATGACTCCCAAGTATTTGTTGCGTCACGTTCTTCGAATTTGTTGCTTCGGGCAGACCACTCCAGCCATAATTTTTTCCCCTTCGCGTTTGCCGTTTTTAAAGCCATACCCACGCTAATCCATGTGTCCCGATCGTCGGATGAGATCAGGTGCAGAGCGGCCCGTAATTCCTCAACTTGCGCCGTGCTCGGCAGCTCCGAATCAGAAGCTGATTCTTGTGTGCCACTGGCGGTTTTGTGGGGTCTCGAAATCTGCGGAGGTGCCATGGCGATCGCAATTTCCCACGGGCTCTTCCTCGGAGTCCAGCGGTACTGACCACTTTGACCTTCGGAGGGCGGGGCGACCACATACCCCCGATGCTTGATGTCTAAGCCTTGCCCAAGACTGCCCGGGTACAGCGTTCCCGCTTGGGCTAAAAAATAAAAATGCTTGCCGTCACCTTGGGTATCGACTTGGGCAGTCGATGCAAGGATTTGAGCGAATGCTGGGTCGTCAGCGCACAGCTTCTTGAGTGTCACCTCGCCGTCGTTGCGCGGGTCGCAGTCGAGCACCACCAGTCCTGATGCTTCACAGGAAATTGCGACACCAGCATCTGGATGTTTATGCCAGATCGTTTTGATGGTTTCGGGGTCTTTGGTGCTTGAGTGAAGCCCGTAGCCTGCGACAGGAGCTTTGTTTTTCCCAACCGGCAGAACGTGCCAGCCCTTCGCGGCATAGGCTTGAGCTTGTTCGTGCGCGGTCATGCTGCACCGCCGGTGTCGGTTTGAGCATTAATGAACGCGCAAATTTCGGAGACCCGAAATCGGGTGCAGCGTCTGCTGAGCTTTATGGGGTGCAGTTTGCCGTTGCGACAGAGCTTATAGAGAGTGGTCGTGCCGATGCTCAGCATTAGCTTGACGTCGTCGACGGTGATCAGGCGATCGGAGTCGCGAAATAAATTGGTCAGCATGGGTTACTCCAAAAAACAGATTAAAAATAATCGCTTTTAAGAGACCGATACGGTCAATTCCAGAGTTTGCTGGGACACCTAGCGGTGGTGCCACGCGAAGTAAATCGCGCCAAATTCATGCCTCTATTGTGGTGACTTTTTTCTAGCTGTCAACAATATTGCCCAACAAGCTGTGTTGACGAATCTCAAATAAACTGTTGGACGAATGAACGCGGCAGCTTGCGAATATCCGCGCACTCGAAAAATTCTTAAATCATGTTGTGCATTAGCGACGATGCATTGCCAGTTGAGCCCCACAGGCTAAAAAGGTCGTGGCCGGATGACTTGAAACACAAGGCCTTGGCTGCAAAGATGGTCGCACCACAAGTTCAGGGTTGCTCACCGGGTTGCGTCGCCAAAACAAGTGCCAAGACGCTAAAAGACGAACATCGGCGAGCAAGTCTTTTGCCCCCGCCAGCCGCACCAAACCAGCCAACGCCACCCTTCGCGGTGGCGTTTTTGTTGGCCTAAAGCCTATGTTCCTATTGGCTTTTCTGGACATTCGACTTCGCATAGCTTCGTGGTTATTCGCCAGCAGCCGGGTTCTAAAAGGGTTGCGCGAGGGGTTTGAGGCTCAAGTTGCGAACCCTGCATCAGTGCAATGCATAGGGGAAAACGCTTGATGGGTGCGACTGCCCACCAGTTCGAGGCATGCCATACTCAGGATTTTTGCGGTTGAAGTTAGTATTCGCAATTAGACGAGGATAAGGTATGCCAATCGCACAAGTTCGAGGCGTTGAAATTTTTTACCAAGTCGTTGGTGATCACGGCCCTTGGTTTGCACTTTCTACGGGTGGCCGGAGAAGTCATTCCGAATTTATATCGTTGGCAAAATTAATTTCTGCCGGCGGTTTTAGAGTGCTTTTGCATGATAGGCGCAATACGGGCGCCTCAGAAGTATCTATCGTCGGTGAAGAGGGTGAGGAGATTATCTGGGCCGATGATCTGGCCGAGCTATTGGCACAACTAGGTGCAACTCCTGCTTATATAGGGGGTGCCTCATCGGGTGCGAGACTATCTATCTTGGTCAACCAGCGGCACCCAAAAATTGTAAAAGCTCTTGTCCTGATAAGAGTAACGGGAGGAGATACAGCCGCTAAGCGTCTACCTCTAAAATATTATCAAATATTTATCGATGCCGCGAAGGCGGGCGGAATGCAGGCTGTGTGTGCTACACCTGATTACCAGGAGCGCATTAAATCTAGACCGGAAAATGAATTTATCCTGATGAATATGGATCCAGAGGATTTTATTCAAGTACAAGAGAACTGGTTGAAAATATTTACCAGCGGTCCTTCCTACCCTGTTATGGGCGTAAAAGAGGAAACATTAAGATCAATCAATGTTCCCGTCTTGATTGTTCCGGGAAACGATCGAACACATGCCCGTGGTAATGCTGTCGAAGCTGCAAAATTAATACCAAATTCGCAGCTGTTTCAATTGCCGATCACCGACCAGGATGTAGATATTATTTCATTTAATGACTGGGCACATCTTGAACCCGTTATCGCCACTCGTGTCATTGAATTTTTAAGAGGTTTGAACTAATGAAAATTCGTCGAATAGTCACCGGCCATGACCAAAATGGCAAAGCCATAGTGAAGCATGATGAGCTCTGCAATAATATTATCTCAAGAAGAGATTTTCACCAGAGTTGCGTTGTGTGGTCTACGGGAAATTTTCCGGTAGATAATTTGGATGTTAATGACGGAAATTCAAGAGATGTTTCGATACTTCAAAAAAAAGATACAGTCTTTCGAATTGTTCAGTATGAACCCGGCGTTGCCCCCAGAAATCACAGGACAGAAACTCTCGACTATGCAATTGTGATGTCCGGCTCTATAGACATGGACTTAGATGGACATATCGTCCATTTAAATCAAGGCGATGTCATTGTTCAGCGAGGCACCATTCATAATTGGATTAATCATGGTACTGAGCCATGCGTTATCGCTTTTATCTTAATCGCTGCAAAACCAATCGATTTGATCAATAAAACCTTGTTGGCCCATGGTTGATCGAGAATGTGGTTTAACCCCCTTTGGGGTGGCTTTGTAAAGCAAACAGTTGGCCTTAGTTTGGGCAAATGAAGGACGTTTACTTGATTATCCAGAACCAAAATGACGTCACCGAAGCCGTACTCGCCGAGTTGCAGCGTGCAAGCGATCCGCGCTTCAAGGAGATCATGACCGCAGCGGTGAAGCATCTGCATGGCTTTATTCGTGATGCCCAATTAACGGAGGCCGAGTTTCATCAGGCATGCGGCGTGATCGCTCAACTTGGCCAACTCACCACGGCCTCACACAACGAAGTGGTTTTGATCAGTGGCTCGCTCGGCATTTCGGCGCTGGTGTGTCTCCTCAACAATGGCGATCAAGGCCAAACAGAAACCACGGCGAATCTGATGGGTCCGTTCTGGCGGATGGACTCACCACGCACTGAAAATGGCGGCTCGATCGTTCGCTCCCCAACACCCGGCATCCCCGTATTTGTCAACGCCTGGGTGAGGGACGCAACGGGTCGTCCCGTTGCGGGTGCAGACGTTGATATCTGGCAGGCATCCTCGGAAGGTTTTTACGAGAACCAGGATCCTGGACAAGGCGACATGAATCTGCGCGGCAAGTTCACGACGGATGCTGCCGGCCACATCTCATTTCGCAGCATCAAGCCCGTGGGCTATCCGATTCCTCTGAGTGGCCCGGTCGGGGCGCTTTTGCGTGCACAAGGGCGACACAATATGCGACCCGCCCATATTCATTTCATGATCTTTAAGCCGGGTTATAAAACGCAGTTCGCGCAGGTCTATTCAAGCGATGACCCTCACATCGAAACCGATGTCCAGTTCGGTGTGACCAAGGCTTTGGTTGGTCAGTACGTTCTTCATGACCATGAGGCCGCTCCTGCCGATGATGTGAAGGGTCCGTGGTACTCACTAGACCATCACTTCGTTGTCAAGCCTGGCGAGGCCAAGTTGCCCAAACCGCCGATCACAGGCAAAGCCACTGGTGAACGCCCAACACTAGCCGTCCTTGAGAGAAATTCTTAAACCGTAGGAGTTCGATGCTGTTCATGGCGGCTCCGTGGAATGGCAATGAAGAGAAGTCGGCGGGTACAACTTGCGCTCTCCATGAGGCGAAGATTGAGCGCTAACAAAACATTTGACGGCCGCAGCTGCGGCCTTTACGATTCGATCCGTTAACTCATCAAGCAACGGTGACAGATCATGGGATTCTGAATCTATACGGTCGTGAAGACGAAATTTACCGCTTACCGCCTTCGCCAGATCGCTTTGTTGCCAGCCCGTCGACTGCACATCTTGCAGACCGAAAAAATCAAGGACCCCCCTGATGGATATGACTCGTCGCAGCTTCAATCAAAGTAGCCTGGCGCTGGCTTCGTTGTCCGCAGTGCCCGCCGTTTTTAGTCAACCGATCTTCCCGACCCGACCGCTCAAGTTGATGATCCCCTTCGTGCCTGGCGGCGGCACCGACATCGTTGGTCGCGCCGTAGCGCAAAAACTGGGCAGTGCGCTGGGTCAGACGGTGGTGGTGGAAAACCGCGCTGGCGCCAATGGCACCATCGGCGCCAATACCGTCGCCAAGTCACCTGCCGACGGGTATAACCTCTGCCTGCTGACCGCTAGCCATTCCGTCAACGTGACACTGCAGGGCCAAAAACAGCCCTACGATCTGAACAAAGACTTTGATCCGCTGATCCATCTCGCGGTTCAGCCCTACATCCTTGTCGTCAAGCCCGGCTTGCCGGTGAAATCGGTGGCCGAGCTGATTGCCCTGGCCAAAGCGCGCCCGGGTAGTCTGAATTTCGGCTCTTCGGGCATTGGCGGCCTGGTGCACCTGTCGGCCGAACTGTTCGCCACGCTGGCCAACATCAAGATCACCCACGTGCCCTACAAGGGCGGCGCCGAGGCGATGATGGATGTGATTGCGGGCAACGTTGACTTCATGTTCACAAGTCTGAACCAGTCCAAGAGCTTCATCGACTCAGGTCAGTTGAAGCTGCTCGCCGTCACCTCGACCGAACGCTCGCCGGCCATTCCCAACACACCCACCATGCGCGAAGCCGGTGTGCCAGACTACGAAGTGGTGTCGTGGTACGGCATGGCCGTGCCGGCCGGAGTCCCGGCACCCGTGTTGGCCAAACTCAACAGCGCCATCAATGAGATTCTCAAGCAACCCGATATGCAGGCCAAGATGACGGCCGATGGCTCTACCGCCGTCGGGGGTACGCCAGCCCAATTTGGCAAATTCCTGCGCGCCGAAGTGGATAAATGGCGCAAGCAGATTGAGCACCTGAACATCCAGGTGGGCTGAACCGTATGAGCCTGACTGAACAGCTGGCGCGATTTGCCGCAGAGACACGCATCGAAGACATTCCCGCTGTCGTCATGCTGGGCAGTCGTGATGCCTTGATGGATACCCTCGGCGCGGCCATGGCGGGCACACGCGAGGAAGTCTGCGGCATTGCCGAGCGATTTGTGCGTGAAACGGGTGCGCGGCCGGAGGCCAGTGTCTGGGGCAAGAATATCGCTACCTCACCATTGGAAGCGGCTTTCGCCAACGGCATCAGTGCGCACGCTCTGGACTTTGATGACAGCATTCCGACCCTGCGCGGTCACCCCAGTGCGACCATGCTCGCCGCAGCACTGGCGGTAGGCGAAGCGACCCAAGCGAGCGGTGCCGCAGTATTGGCCAGCCACGCCATCGGCTTAGAAATTGCGGGCAAATTAGGTCGCATGCTGGGCGACGATCATTACCACCGCGGCTGGCATACCAGTGCCACCGTCGGGGTATTTTCGTCGGCCACGGTTGCCGCCCGGTTGTGGGGCCTCGACGCTCTGGGGATGCAGACGGCATGGGGCCTGGCGGCTTCGCAGATGTCCGGGCTGGTGCGTAATTTCGGCACCATGACCAAACCGTTTCACCTCGGCCAAGCCGCTCGCGCGGGTGTTCTGTCGGCCTGGCTGGCACGTGCCGGTTTCAGCGCTGACACGCAGATTTTCGATGGCCCGCACAACATGCAGCAGACCTATGCCGGTGCCGATGGAATCGACCTCGAACTACTGCTGAAAAAGCTGGCTCAGCCTTGGGAAATGATCGAGCCGGGCATCGCCGTTAAACGCTGGCCCTGCTGTTATGGCAACCATCGGCCGATTACCGGCTTGCTGGCCCTGCGTGCCGAGCATCACATCCAGGCCGACGAGATCGACAGCATTGAAGTCGCTTTCGTGGAGGGCAATGATGCGGCCCTCATCAGCACCCATCCGCAGACCGGGCTCGAAGCTAAATTCAGCATCGAATACGTCGCCGCAGCCACCATGATTGATGGCCGGATCACGCTCGACAGTTTTACCGATGAAATGGTTCAGCGACCGGCTCTGCGTGCCCTGATGACCAAGGTGCGGCGCGCGCGCATTCCCGCCGCGGAAACACCACCGGGTTCGGTTTTCGTGAAGGTCGCCATCACCACCGAACGCGGTCGTTTTGAAGCCCGTGTCGAAAACCCGCCGGGCTCACGCCTCGAGCCGATGAACAAATCCGACCGTTACGAAAAATTTATGGATTGCGCGCAGCGCGTGCTCAGCAGTGAACAGGCGCTGACGTTGCACGCCCTGATCGATGGTTGCGTGAAACTCGATGACATCAGCATCCTAGTCCGTGCCACCAACCCCTGAGCCGCTCTCGATGCACGGCCACTGAGCTTACATGTTGAGACTTTCTTTGCAGGCTCGCAACGATATGAAGTGGTCAAACATCTAAAGTTGATTTTTCACAATCGTGTCGGACTTTATGCCTGAAGTCACTTTACTGGCCGTGATCCTTGTGCTCTCTGCTGTACTACAAGCCGTGGCGGCACTGATTGCCCTGCGACAGGTTGGCCGAGTCGATGACCGTAACCGCTTAGCGTGGCTGATCGTGGCGCTGGCGTTGGTCTTGATGGTGGAGCGTCGGATGGTGCCCCTGTGGCGCCACATCAATGCTGGAGAGGTTAGCAGCATGATGGACGCCCTATTTGGCATGGCTATTTCCATGCTCATGGTGGTAGGCGTCTACGGTGTGACAGAGTTGATCACCGGTCTCAAGTCGAAGGCAGATACGGACGAGTTGACGGGGCTGGCAAATCGGCGGGCTGCTCTTCAGGTGGTTCGCAATGAAATCGAACGCGCCAAAAGGACCCATCGCTCTATCGCTTTCTTGATGTATGACCTTGACCACTTCAAGTTGGTGAACGATACCTATGGTCACACGGCCGGCGACTTGGTGCTGCAGGGCATTGCCGACATTGCGCTCGCCACCTTTCGTAAGATAGACACCATTGGACGCCTTGGCGGCGAGGAGTTTTTGGTCGTCCTACCGGAGTGCAATCAGAAAGAGGCAAGTGTTGCCGCCGAACGGTTTCGCAGTGCCGTCGCCTTAAAAAAATTCGTAGCGGGTGAGCAGCGAATTGAAATTACCATCAGCATTGGCGTGTTTATACCTGACGCTTTGACGCATACTGTCACTGTTCAGAATGTTCTGGACGCAACAGACCAAGCACTTTATGCCGCCAAAAATGGTGGCCGTAACTGCGTCGTGGTGCAGGGCTAGAAAGCCCCTTCGTTGCCGGTGTCTACTGAACCGAAAGTTACCCATGCGTACCCGTCGCCTTTTTATATCTCACACTGCCGTGGCTGCTTCAGCTATGGCCTATCCCTTGATCGGACTCGCGCAGGCGCAGCCAACTCGTATCTTGGTTGGCGCACCTGCCGGTGGTTCAACAGACACGCTGGCCCGTACGCTGGCCGCAGAGTTGGGCCGCTTGCTGGAAACCGTTGTACTGGTTGAAAACCGGCCGGGTGCTGGCGGGAATATTGCTGCCGAAGCAGTCGCCAGGGCCGCACCGGATGGCCATACTTTGTTGATGAGCTTTACCAGCCATGCCATCAACGCATCTCTCTATCCATCGTTGCCGTTTGACCCGGTCAAAGATTTCACGGCTCTCACTTGCGTGGCCACATCGCCATCGGTGTTGGTGGCTCATCCTTCCGTGTCTGCAAACGATGTCCGTGAGCTCATTGCGTTGGCCAAGACCAACCCGGGAAAACTCAACTTCGCGATTGGTGCGCTCGGGTCGTCACTGCATTTGGCGGGCGAGCTGTTCAAGATGCAGTCGGGGGTCAATATCGTGAACATTCCTTATCGCGGCACAGCGCCGGCCATTGCCGACGTACTGGCTGGGCAAGTCGAGTTGATGTTCTCGGCCATCGGCGTCTCGCAAGCGCATCTGAAAGCAGGAAAACTCAAGGCCTTGGGTGTCACCAGCGCCAAACGGCTGGCGCAGTATCCCGACGTTCCGGCGATTGCTGAAGTTCTACCCGGCTATGAGTCGAGTGCTTGGTTTGGCCTGTTTGGCCCTGCGCGCATGACGCCAGAATTGGTACGACGCGTCAGCAACGCCGCCCGGCAGTCAATTGCCGCGCCCGATGTTCGTCGCCGACTCGACATGGAGGGCGCTATTGCGGTTGGCAACACACCTGATGAATTTTCTAAATTCGTTCAAGCCGAAATTCGGCGTTGGGCCAAGGTGGTGAAATTTTCAGGGGCGGTGCCGGAATAAAGATGCTTGCACGCAGTTTTAGTCTCTGCGCGATGCATCTCATGCCAACAGTCGTTGCCTGATCTCCATCGGCTCAAACACCTGCAACGGCAGGGCGCCGCCGCCGGGTATGCCGACCTGGGTGGCGTTTAACAGCATGGAGACCATCACATAGGTGCCGGACAAAACCGTCAGGTCAATCACCGTCTGTTCGCCCATCGAGGCAACTGTCTCTTGCCAAAGTCTGTCGTGTACACGGTGATTCAGGCTCAATTGAACGCAGTAGTCATAGACGAGGCGTTCATCGTCTTGCATCGCGGTGGGCCTGCGGCATAGGCGCAAGTCTTCCATCACGGCATCAGACAAGCCCGCCTTGCGAGCAATAGCCTCATGCGCCCACCACTCGTACTGAGCGTTTGAAATACGCGCTTGAATCAAGATGGCAAATTCGTTCAAACGCTTATTGACAGTGGTTTTGAAGCGTAAATAATCCAGCAGGTCAAAACACCTGCGCGCCATCTCGGGGCTGCGCAAGAGCGCGCTGTAAGGTCCGCCCAACGCAGCGCTGGAGACTTTTAAAATATCGTCTGCCAGCGGTTTCACCGCATCGGGCAAGGCGTCGTAGCTAATGGGGGTCAGTCGTTCATTCACGCCCGAATAGTAGCGCGTTGGGATGATGCCAACGGGCGGAATGCATCCAACCTCAGGTATTCACTCTTTACACCTGATTGTTAAACGCAGAAGATCGCATCATCATGAAGGAGACATTGGTATGAATCGACGCCATCTGCTGCAAGCTGCCTCAGCGGCTTTTTTTCTGCCGGGCATCACCCGCGCACAGTCGTACCCCGTCAAGCCAATACGCTACATCGTCCCCGTGGCGGCCGGAGGCGGCAACGACATGATTGCGCGGGTCGTCACTGAGCGCTGGGGACGGCTGCTGGGTCAGAACTTTTTGGTTGACAATCAAAGCGGTGGCGGTGGCGTCGTTGCTTGCCAAGCCACAGCGCGCGCGGCACCTGATGGCTATACCCTCATGCAGGGTTACGTGGCGACCCACGGAACGACCCCGGCGACCCGTCGCGTGAGCTATGACGCGATCAAAGACTTCACGCCCATCGGGATGATTGGCGCAACGCCGAATGTACTCGCGATCAACGACACCGTGCCCGCTAAAAACGTCAATGAATTCATCGACTACATCAAACGCAATCCCGGTAAGGTGAACTATGGATCAGCCGGTGCGGGCTCGCTGACACACATGACGATGGAACTCTTCAAGCAGGAGACCGGCGCCTTGATGCTGCACATTCCCTACCGTGGCATTGCACCGGCCATCAATGACTTGCTGGGCGGGCAGACCCAGGCGATGTTCCCCGGCCTCGCAGCAGCCTTGCCACACTTACGCTCGGGCCGCATGCGCGCGCTGGCCGTGACCGGCAAGCAGCGCAGCCCCCAATTGAAGGATATCCCCACCATGGAGGAGATTGGCTTCAAGGGCTTTGATGCGATGCAGTGGTACGGCTCGGTCGGTCCCGCGGGCATGTCTGCGGCGGTGGTGCAGCGCCTCAACGAAGCGCAAGTGGCGGTTCTGAAATT
>CANCCE010000035.1 GCA_947374505.1 Comamonadaceae bacterium
GTGGTCGATGCCAAGGGGCAAACCTCGGTGCCGGGCGTCTTCGCTGCGGGTGATGCCACCACCGTGCCTTTCAAGCAAATCATCATTGCTGCCGGCGACGGTGCCAAGGCAGCGCTGGGGGCTTTTGATCACCTGATTCGCTCGTCAGCGCCGGCTTAGAGTTCCGAACCGTCTGGTTTGAAAATGAGAAAGGGCTTCGGCCCTTTTTTCGCGCCCGCTCATAAAATTTAATTACGAATCATTCGTATTCAATGTAAACTCGCCGCTGACAGTCCGCAAACCCCATAAGCCATCGCCGCCGAGAACACATTGACACATCACCCCCTGCCCAAAACTGCCAACGCTGCCCTTGCATCTGAAAAAGCGCTGCTCCCGATGGGGGCCCTGATGCTCGCCATGTCCGTTTCAAGCTGGGCCCAAAGCACCATGCCTGCAGCAGAGGCTGCTCCAACTGAAGGAAAAGCATTGGCGCCTGTGGTGGTCACGGGCGCGCGTGAGCGAGACCAGCAGACCTACCAAAGCGGCATCACCAGTTCAGGCAAATTACCGGTTTTGGCCAAAGACATCCCGCAGTCGCTGACCGTGGTGAACGACAAACTGCTGCACGACCAAGGCAAAGACAACTTCAAAAGCGCGCTAGAGAACGTTATCGGTATCACCTTTGAAGCAGGCGAAGGCGGCCGCGTGGGCGACAACATCCGGCTGCGCGGCTTCAGTGCGGCTGGCGACATTTACCAGGACGGTATGCGCGACATAGCGCAGTACAACCGCGACACCTTCCATGTCGACCGCATCGAAGTCTTACGCGGTGCCGCCTCGATGCTGTTTGGCCGGGGCTCCACCGGTGGCATCATCAACCAAGTCAGCAAGCAACCGCGCTTGATGACCGAGCATGAAGTCAGTGCCACCGTCGGCACACAAGGCTATCAACGCTATTTAGGCGACTTCAACGTCAAACTCGACGACGATACCGCACTGCGCATCAACGCCATGAGCACCGATGCAGACGGCCGGGGTGACAAGGCCAGCGCCAGCACACAGCGGCGCGGCTTGGCCATCGACTACCGGCTGGGCATCGGCACCGCCAATGAGTTCCAGTTCAGCTACTACCATCTCGACTACAACGACAAGCCAGACTGGGGCACGGCTTGGCTGAACAACCGGCCAGCCCCGGCGCCGACCAACCGCTATTGGTACGGGCTCGATTCGGACTTTCAAAAAGACCAGGCTGATGCCGTGACCCTGACCCACATTCACCGCTGGAACGACGGTAGCAGCCTGAAAACCAGCTTGCGCGACGGCTATTACACACGCTCCATGTGGGCCACACAGTCGCGTTTCGCAACAGGCACCACGGCAGACAACTTCAGCCCATCGACGGAGGTCACCCGCAGCACCAATGCCAAAGCGGGTGAAGAGCACCACACCTTTTTGCAGACCGATTACCTCACCAGCGCACGCTGGTTGGGTCTGAAGAACAACATTTTGATCGGCGCTGAATACGCCGTTGAAAACTCCAGCCGATCGACCTACCCTTACTTATTAACGACCAAAGCCCCCACCACCGTCGGCAATCCGGACAGCACGGCCATCAGCGCTAACCTGACGCAACAAGTCGCCACTCAATTCAAAGCCACCACGCTGGGTCTGTACCTGCAAGACACGTTGGATCTGACACCACAATGGAAATTGGTCGGCGGCGTGCGGCTCGACAATTTCACCGGTGATTACGACAGGACCGGTCAGGGCTTGCCATCGCTGTCGCGCTCAGACACGCTGCTGAGCAAACGTCTGGGTCTGATGTACCAGCCGACCGACGAGGTCAGTTACTACGCGGCTTACGGCACTTCCTTCAACACCTCGGGCGACCTTTACCAATACGACCCGCAGTCCGCCAACACCCCTGCAGAAAGCAGTCGAAACCTCGAGGTCGGCGCCAAGTGGGAGCTGTACGAAGGCAATTTGTCGCTGCGCACGGCACTCGCGCGCACCGACAAATACAACGAACGCAACACCGACATCGACACCGCGACCAACTCTTACCTGTTGTCGGGCAAGCGGCACACGGACGCGCTGGAGTTCGAAGTGGCTGGCCGCATCAGCCCACAGTGGGATATTTTTGCGGGGCTGGGTTTCCTGCGGGCCGTCATCGATCAAGCGGGATCAAACGTCGCCGGTCAGGCCGAAGTGGGCCAAAATCCAGGCTTAAGCCCGAGCCGTCAAGCCACGCTGTTCAGCACTTACCGCATCAACCAGGCATGGCGCATCGGCGGCGGCATGACCGCTCTCAGCCAAAACAAGCCTGCCAACAGTGTCACCACGCAGAACCGCGCGCCAGGCTATGTGAAGGCTGACGCGCTGCTGGAATACCGCATCAACCAGTCCAACGCGATCAAGCTCAACATCGACAATCTGTTCGACAAGGTTTACTACAACACCTTGTACCGCGGCTTTGCTGCACCGGGGCTCGCGCGCTCTGTGCATGTGACGCTGACCAGCAAGTTTTAAAACAGGATACCCCCATGCTGCTGCGTATTCCCCACGTCTTGACGCCCGAAGAACTGGCACAAGTGCGGCAACTGGTGCTCAGTGCGGATTGGGCCGACGGCCGCATCACGGCGGGCAGCCAAAGCGGCACTGTGAAAAATAACCGGCAGTTGCCTGAAGAGTTACCGGCCGCCCAACAAGCCAGGCACATCGTCTCTGTCGCCTTGGCACGCAACCCGCAGTTTGTCACCGGGGCCCTGCCGAAGTCGGTTTACCCACCGCTGTTCAACCGCTACAGCGGCGGCAGCAATGCCTTTGGCAACCACATCGACAACGCAGTGCGAACGCATGCCGCCACCGCCCGCCATGTGCGCACCGACATGGCATGTACTTTGTTTTTAAGCGATGCAGAAAGTTACGAAGGCGGCGAACTGGTGGTGGAAGACACCTACGGCGAGCAGCGCATCAAGTTCACAGCGGGCGACCTCGTGATGTACCCCGGCACATCGGTGCACCGGGTCGAGCCCGTCACCCACGGCGAACGCTTGGCATGTTTTTTTTGGGTCGAAAGCATGGTCAGGTCTGACACCCAGCGGCGCCTGCTGTATGACATGGACATGGCCATCACCGCCTTGAGACAGCAAGATCTGACACAAAATAGAGACATTGATCGCATCAGTCCCGTGAACGGCGAAAGGCCGGAAGTGGTGAAACTCACCGGCTGTTATCACAACCTCCTGCGGATGTGGGCGGATGTCTGAGTAATCTCCATTTCTCATCTATAAACTCCAGTACTCAAACAGAACTGAACGCTGACCTGCACTGATGTCCTCACTGTCCTTTTTCATATCAGCCAAACCGCTGCTTAGCCGCCATCTGACGATTGCGCTGAGCGTTGTGTTGCTGCACGTTGGTCTGATCTGGGCGTTACAGAGCGGTCTGTTGATTCGAGCAGCAGAAATTCTGATACCGGTCGAGGTGCTGTCCGAGTGGATCGACCCTCCCGCGCCCATACAACCCCAAAGACCGCCGCCGCCAGCGGCACTCCAACCGCCGATAAAACCGCCAGAGCCGATCAAAAAGACTGCGCCACCTGAGCCGGCCCCTGTCCAGCCCTTGGCGGTTGCAGCGCCAGCCATGCAAGCGACCGTCGCCACAGCGCCAGCACTTGCAGCCCCCGTTGCACCCGCCAAATCAGCAACCCCTGTCCAGGCTCCACCAGCGCCTCCAGTACCCGCTGCAGAAGCCGTGGTGCAACAACCGTCCAGCAGCGCTGAGTATTTACAAAATCCAAAGCCGCCCTACCCGGCGCTGAGCGCCCGTATGGGCGAAACCGGCAAGACCGTTTACAAGGTCTGGATCGGTGCTGATGGCAAACCGCAGCGCGCCGAACTGGTCAGCTCCAGCGGCTTTCCACGCCTTGACAAAGCCGCTTACGACAGCGTCATGTCTTGGCGCTATGTGCCGGGCAAGCGCAATGGCGTCGCCGAAACCATGGCCTTCAACGTGCCAATCCATTGGGAACTGCGGAATTAACCGATCCGTCCAGCCTGTGTCTCAACATTTCAAAATCACGTAAACCCGGAGAACTGCTTCATGAATTCCCAATTTGGTCTGGCCAGCGTCTGGTCGCAAGGCGACATCGTCATCCGAGCTGTCGCCGTGCTGCTGTTGCTGATGTCGCTGGCCTCATGGATGGTCATCATCATCAAGTCCTCAGACCTGCTGCGTTATAAAAAAATCGCGCGCCATGCAGATGGTTTTTGGCAAGCCAAAGACTTGGCCACCGGCTTGGCCAGCTTAGGATCAGACCCGACCAACCCCTTTCGCCAGCTGGTGGAACAAGGCTGCGAAGCCACCGCCCACCACCGAGACACGCCACCTCAGTTGCGCGACACGCTGGACAAAAGCGACTGGGTCTCACGCAGCTTGAGCCAAGCCATCGACGAGTTCACGACGCGCTTGCAATCGGGCATGGCGATTCTCGCGTCGGTCGGGTCCACGGCACCGTTTGTCGGCTTGTTCGGCACCGTCTGGGGTATTTACCACGCCTTGCTGTCGATTGGTGCAGCCGGTGCCGCCACCATCGACAAAGTAGCCGGGCCGGTGGGTGAGTCGCTGATCATGACGGCGCTGGGACTGGCCGTCGCCATCCCGGCGGTACTCGGCTACAACGCCTTGGTCCGCGGCAACAAGGGCGTGTTGCACAAAGTCAACCGCTTTGCACATGACCTGCATGCTTACTTTGTCACCGGTGCGCGTGTCAGCGCCGGCAGTCCGGCCAAGATGCCACATGGTCCGACCGTGACAAAAGTTTGAGGGAACACAGCATGGCCTTTGGAACCCAAGACAACACCGACGAGGTGATGAACGAAATCAACATGACGCCGCTGGTCGACGTGATGCTGGTACTGCTGATCATCTTCATCATCACCGTGCCAGTCATGAAGCATTCAGTGAACATTGATTTACCGATCGCCAGCAACGAGGTGCAAATCACCAAGCCTGAAACACTGCGACTCAGCGTCGACGCGAAGGGTCAGTATTTCTTGAACGAGATACCGGTCGCCGACGAAGATCTAGCGCCGCAACTGAAAGCGGCCGCGGCGAAAAACCCGCAGCCCGATGTGCACATTCGGGGTGACAAGGCCGTGCGCTATGAGCGCGTGGCCCAAGCCATGGCGGCAGCCCAGCAAGCCAGGCTGCGCAAGATAATGTTCATCACCGAACCGAAGAATTAAGAGGTAGAAGTTGCCTTCAAAGTTCGATGGCTGCGATACCCGCGCGCGCCACTTGCGCGTCTTCATTGGACTTGACGCCGCTGACACCGACAGCACCGATGCAAGCGCCATCTTTCATGATGGGCACGCCACCTTCGAGAAAACCTTTCAAGTACGGCGCACTCAAAAATGAGATGCGGCCGCCGTTGATCACGTCTTCATACACCTTGCTGTCGCGACGACCCATGGCGGCCGTATTGGCTTTGGCGGGCGCAATGTGAGCAGAAATCGGCGGCGCACCATCCAAACGGGCCAGGTGCAGCAGGTGTCCGCCGTCATCGACAATGGCGATGGTGACGGCCCAATGGTTCTTCAGAGCTTCAGCTTCAGCAGCGGCAGCGATTTTCTTGACGTCTGAGAGTTCGAGGACAGACTTGGTTTGCATGTGGTTTTCCCTGTTGTTCTAAAAGCCCAAGCATACGCAGGTTTTTCAGGCGACAAGGGAGGAATTGCCCCCATCATGGCTGAAAGAGCCCTTACAAATAGTAGGCAGTGCGTTTAAGAAAGTTGTCAATAGTCGGCTGAAGTCTTTAGAATGAAATCAGTCTGCTCTTTTTCAGAGCCTTCTGTCATCGAACGAGGAGAACCTTATATGAACGACGAAACGCAAGACTATAGCTACGGCTACCAGCCAACGAGCTTGGAGCGAAACAGAGTGCTGCGCAATACGTATTGGCTGCTGGCCCTGAGCATGCTGCCAACCGTGCTGGGCGCCTGGATGGGTGTTGCCACCGGCATCACGGCTAACCTGGGCGGCGGATTAGGCCTGGTGGTCTTTTTGGGCGGCGCGTTTGGCTTCATGTACGCCATCGAGAAAACCAAGAATTCTTCAGCCGGCGTACCGGTGTTGCTGGCCTTCACTTTCTTCATGGGCCTGATGCTGTCACGAATGATCGCCATGGTGCTGGGTTTCAAGAACGGCACAGACTTGATCATGACCGCTTTCGGCGGCACGGCCGGTGTCTTCTTCTTGATGGCCACTCTCTCCACTGTCATCAAGCGTGACCTCTCCGGCATGGGAAAATGGCTCACTGTGGGCGCTGTGGTGCTGATGGTCGGCGCAGTCATCAACATGTTCGTCGCCTCGTCGGCTGGCATGGTGGTCATCAGCATGATGGCGATTGGTATCTTCAGCGCCTTCATCTTGTATGACCTGAAGCGCATCATCGACGGCGGCGAGACCAACTACATCACCGCCACCATGGGCCTGTACCTGAGCATCTTCAACGTCTTCCAGAGCTTGCTGGCACTGCTTGGCATCTTCGGCGGCGAACGTGACTGACGCTTTTTCCAACAAGCTGACTTCAGCTGACAAAAAAGGGACCGAGGTCCCTTTTTTCATGGCCTTTTCAAAACACTCAAGGTCGCTCAAACACCGCCATCGACTCCACGTGTGCCGTGTGCGGGAACATGTTGACCACGCCCGCAGAGACGCAGCGGTAGCCCGCTTCGTTGACCAGCAGACCCGCATCGCGCGCCAAGGTCGCCGGGTTGCAGCTGACATAGACAATGCGCTTCGGCGCTGACCAATCCGCTGGCGGCGTGACCGCTGGAATGACGCGCATGCCGGTGTCGACACCATCTTCGTAGACCGTGGCCCGCACGGGCCCGAACGGGTGCAGCGCCACCAAGGCTTTGAACAGCTCAAACGCACCTTCACGCGGCGGATCGACCAACCACTTGTCGGCTTGACCGTCCTGCACCAGCAGAGCGGGCGTCATCTCAAACAGATTTCGCGCTACAAAACGAGTCGGTGCCAGCGGAGCCAATCCGGCGGCCGGACGTGTGCTTTGGTTGCTGGTGTAATTGGCCTGTGAACGGGCGACCAGCACTTCGCTCCCTTCAATGCCCAGCACCTCGGCTGCATAGGTTGCGAGCGGCAACGTGAAGTTACCGAGTCCGCAAAACCAGTCGATCACGCGCTCGGTCTTTTGCACCTCCAGCAAGCGCAAAGCCCGCGCCACCAAGACGCGGTTGATGTAGGGATTGACCTGCGTGAAATCGGTCGGTTTGAAAGGCATGCTGACGCCGTAGTCCGGCAAGGCATAAGCGAGTTGCACATCGCCCTCTTGCACCGCGTCGAGCAGCTTGACGGTCTCCGGCCCCTTTGATTGCAACCACCACTGCAGCCCCGGCCGCTCAGCGGCAAAGCCCCGCAGGCGCGCCAAGTCAGCGTCGCTCAGCGGCTCCATGTGACGCAGCACCATCGCGGTGATGGCTGGTGTGCCATCACCCGGCGCGTCACCGCAAGCCAGTTCAATTTGCGGCAAGGTTTCGCGTGCTTCCATGCTGCCAATGAGCTCGCGCAGCGGCAGCAGCATCGCGCTGACATGCTTGGGCAACACATGGCATTCACGAATGTCCGCCACATAGGTGCTCTTGCGCTCATGAAAGCCCACCAGCACCGTGCCTTTTTTACGCACGTAACGCACCGACAAACGGGCGCGGTAGCGGTAATTCCAGGCAGGCCCTTCAATCGCCCGCAAGATGCTCTCGGCGTGAACCTTGCCGATATGCCACAGGTTATCTTCCAGCACACGCTGCTTCACGGCCACTTGGGCACCGACGTGCAAATGCTGCATCTTGCAGCCGCCACAGGCCCCCACATGCATGCCAAAGTGCGGGCAACCGGGCGTGACCCGCTGTGATGATTCGCGGTGAACCTCTGTCAGCGTGGCTTTTTCAAAACTGGTTTTCTTGCGAAAAACATTCGCAGTGACCCGCTCAAAGGGCAAGGCACCTTCAATGAAGACCACCTTGCCATCAGCCCGGTGGGCAATGCCCTGGGCCTCCATGTCAAGCGACTCTACATCGAGAAAATCTAGGGGATATTCGGGCGGCAGGGCCCAGGCGAGTGTCTTTGTTTCTTCTGTCATACCTGAATTGTCTCAGGTCGATGACCTGCCTCGTGACGTCGCGCGTTAACGCGAGAAATTCAGGGCCAAGCGTCCAGATAAGCCTGCCAATGCGGCTCCATCGGCACCAACTGATGCAAGCTCTCTTTGACCATCGCGATCTCCTGCTCGTACTCGGCTTCCAGCAGCCCACCGCGCATTTTCTGGAAGCGGCAATACAGCAAATACGTGTTCATCACGTCGGTTTCGCAATAGCGGCGAATCTCTTCCAACTGGCCGTTTAGATAAGCCGGGTAGACCGCAGAGCCATCCATCCCGAGCTTGCCCGGAAAGCCGCAAAGCTTGGCCATGGCGTCGAGCGGAGCATTGTTTTTAGGCTGGTACATCGCCAGCAAATCCATCAGGTCGAGGTGCCGCATGTGGTAGCGGCTGATGAAGTTGTTCCACTTGAACTCGCGGCTGTCGTGGTCGCCGCCCTCGCCCATGTCCCAGTATTTACTGGCCACCACGCCGTGCTTCAGACCGCGGTAATGCAACACCGGCAAATCAAAACCGCCGCCATTCCAGCTGACCAGCTGTGGCAGGTGCTTTTCAACGGTGTTGAAGAAAGTCTGAATCACCTTGCCTTCCTGGCTCACGCCTTCGGGCTCACGGTCGACAAAAGAATGAACACGTAAGCCTTCGGCATTGCGAAAGACACAACTGATGACCAGGATGCGCTGCAAGTGCAGCGGCATGAAGTCGCTTTGGCCGCGGTCCTTGCGCTCACTCACGTAGTCGGCATAGACCTCGGCATCACTGCGCTCAGCCGGAGCGTCACGCAGGGCCCGCAGGCCCGCTAAATCGGGAATGGACTCAATGTCAAAAACCAGAACCGGCCAGGCCATGCGTTAGCTCAACAGAACTCAACGTGTGGGCAGGTATTTGAGTGGGTCCACCGGTTTGCCTTGCCGGCGAATCTCGAAGTGCAGCTTGACGCGGTCAGTGTCGCTGCTGCCCATCTCGGCGATCTTCTGGCCTTTTCGAACCGACTGATCCTCTTTGACCAGCAGCGTCTGATTGTGCGCGTAGGCAGTGAGGTAGGTGTTGTTGTGCTTGAGGATGATCAGGTTGCCGTAACCCCGCAAACCGGCACCCGAATACACCACACGCCCATCAGCCGAAGCGATCACTGGCTCACCCGCATGACCGGCAATGTCGATGCCTTTGTTTTTGACTTCATCAAAGCCAGCCAGCTGAGCGCCTTGAGCTGGCCAGAGCCAAGCCAGATCGTCTTCGCCGCCGCTTGGTGCAGACGCCGGCGGCTCTGTGCTGGTTTGCGGCACAGCATTGGCTGTCGGCTTGACAGAGCTGACGCCTTGTGCGGGCAAGGCGGTCGACACGGGTGCCTGAGTCGTTACAGGACGGGCCACGACGCCCGGGGCACTCGGCGGGGGAGTGATCCGCAGGACTTGCCCCACTTCAATTTGGTTCGGGTTGTCAATCGTGTTCCAACGCGTGATGTCGCGCCAGTTTTGTCCTGAATCAAGGCCGATGCGAATCATCGTATCGCCAGGCTTGACGGTATAGAAACCAGGCTTGCCGGCGTTTTCAGCGCCCGGGAGCTGTGCAACCGGCTTAGCCGGCGCACTGGTAGGAGACATGCTAGAACCGGTGCGTGCGGTGCCGCGGTCTTCTACCGGGGCGTTGGTCAGCGAACGCGATGAGCAGCCCACCAGCAGCGTCAACAAGAGCGAAAGAGAGACGGCCATCAAGCCATTCAAACGGCCAGCACGTGCAGGATGATTCATCAATTGTTATCCTCAATCTTCGGAGCCCGACAAGGGCTCAGTTACAACTCGGCCATAGCGACACAACGCTTTAGGATAAAGACTCAACGCCAGCTCAGTTGGTTCCTGATTTTAGAGGCACAAAGTGAACAGCCTCCAGGACGGTCTGGCGAATCCCTTCATCCGTTTTGTCTATGACGACCAGCGCTTGCTGCCCACTGGCTGTTTGCATGGGTGCGACCAACCGCCCCCCCACCGCTAACTGATCGATCCAGGCCGGCGGAATGGCCTCGCCCCCCGCCGCAGCAATGATCGCCGCATAAGGAGCGCCCTTGGCAAAGCCTTCCATGCCGTCACCAAACAACAAATGCACATTGGCGAGCCGAAAATGCCGCAAGTTTTCCCTTGCTTTTTCATGCAGCCCGCGCAAGCGCTCGATGCTGTACACCTCGCTGGCCAAGTGACTCAGCACCGCCGCCTGGTAGCCACAACCGGTGCCGATTTCAAGCACACGACCCAGTTTCTCTCCCTTGCCTTCACGCAGCAACTCGAGCATGCGCGCCACGACATTGGGTTTTGAAATGGTCTGCCCAAGGCCAATTGGCAAGCTGGTGTCTTCATAAGCTTGATTCGCCAAAGCGGTATCGACAAAACGATGCCGCTCAACTTGCCCCATCGCGGCCAGCACAGCTGCATCCTGCACGCCTTGTTTGGCCAGCTTGTCCACCATACGACTGCGCACGGTCTGGGAGTCCAGACCCACGCCCGCCGGCAAGGGTTTTTGCAACCCTTGCACAGCCCGTTTCAACGGCTGCGGTTTGAACACGTCAGACGCATTTGAGCCAAGACTTCGTTTGCTCGCTGATGGCACACCCGCGTTGGGCGACAGTCGCACTGGAAACCCGGGCCGCTTGTCACCTATCGCAGCTTCCGGTCTCTCCGGCATGGCACGGCTTGCCCTGTGCTCTTTCAGGTTCATGATTGGGCCTGGCTCAACCGAACAGCCGTCTGCGCCCAATACGGCAAACGTTCATGGTCTGTCAGGTCTACCTGCAGGGGCGTGATGCACACGCAACCCTGTTTGGTCGCATGAAAATCAGTACCGTCGCCATCATCCTTGGCGGGACCGGCGCTACCGATCCAGTACATGGTTTCACCGCGCGGGCTGATTTGTGTGATGACACGCTCAGCCGCATGACGGCGCCCGAGTCGGGCCACCTTGACGCCCTTGATTTGATCGTTCGGCAGGTTCGGAATATTCACGTTCAGCAGCCAGGGTGCCACCGTCGGCAGTCCGCCATCTGCCCGCACTTCAATCGATGGCGCGAGTTGCAGCACGAGATCACGTGCGCGCTGGGCCGCCACGTCAATATGCGACCAACCTTTTTCAGTTTGCGAGAAGGCCATCGCCGGAATGCCAAAAAGATAACCCTCCATGGCAGCGCCCACTGTGCCGGAGTAAATCGTGTCATCGCCCATGTTGGCACCGTTGTTGATTCCGGAGACCACAAGGTCGGGCCGGTAGCCCAAAAGCCCGGTCAGTGCGATGTGCACGCAATCCGCAGGGGTGCCATTGACATAGCGAAAACCATTGGCCGCCGTTTGCACATACATCGGCGAATGCAAGGTCAGTGCATTCGATTTGGCGCTGTTGTTTTGCTCAGGCGCAACCACTTCCACGTCTGCAATGGTTTTCAGGGCTTCGTAGAGTGCCACGATACCTGGCGCCTGATAGCCGTCGTCATTACAAATCAGTATTTTCATGCGGACGATTCTACGGTCAGCCCTGTGGCGGAAATGCAGTCCGGATCACTGGCGCACCATCATTCAATGAAATACCCTCGTGCACGGCAACCATTTCAAGAGCGCGCTCAAACATGGCGCGTGCCGAACCTGACACAGCCCGCAAGTAGCCGTGCAAGTGAGCATCTTCCGTGCTGTTGTTCAAGCACTCCTGGCTGTATTGTTCAAAACTGGCCAGCTGGCCAATCAGTTCGGCGACATGCCTCGGACACTCGCACAAAATGCTGCTGGAAATGCCGGCGACCCGGGTCAGCGTGGCATCAGAGTATTTGCGCGCAGGAATCAGCGCAGTGGGGCCGAGTGTCCCCATCGACGTTGACGCATCGACCACCAGTACGGAGCTGATGAGATCAGACAAGTCGTAGTCCGACATCGGCTCGCGACGCACCAACATCCCCAACACTTTGAGTGCCTCGACCACGCCTTCTTGCCCATAGTTGTAAACGACGATGGTTTGGAAGATCGGGTGACGCGCCACCAAACTTTCGATCTGCGCACGCGCACTGTCATTCAACGTATTGACCTTGATGAGAAGGATCTTCGGCTGATCGTTGAAGACCGCTAGACAGGCCTCTGTGAGGTCTTCAAAAACATCCGTGACTTGAATCGAATGGCTTAGAAATTTGAGCGTGAATTTTGCCGAGCTGATCCTGCTGGCCATGGCGTTTCCGACCACCGCCATAGCCACTTTTTGCCCCTCCGTTTTGCTCTGCACATGAGTCCCGGTAACGGGTCGTTGCTGCACCAGCAAGCGACTCAAACTGGCGGCGTCCAGATTGGCAATGGCACTGATGCCATGCCCGGCATCGCACAGCTGCTTGAGCTGGCCCGCTTTGACCGCGTCGGCTTGACTGTACAGACGATGTTGACCGTCACTTTTGGTCGGCGTGAAAGCGCCGTAGCGAATTTCCCACACCCGCAACGTCGTGACTGGCACACCCGCTAATTTTGCGACAGCGCCAATTCTGTAATGTGGCACTTGCGTGTCAATCGTCAATTTATCTGTTTGAATCATAGTTTTGAGTAGAATTTGAGTAGAATTTATGAGTTAAATCCACAATAGTCAAGATTTATTTTCAATTTTTTGATTTTTGAGTAGTTTTATTCTCGAATATGTGGAATAGTCTATGCAACCAATCAAAGAGTAAAACCAACATGATTTCAAAAAAGACCATCAAAGCCATCGAGATAGCCACGGTTGTAGCGCGCTATAGCCCGGGGCAGCCCGTCCCTGCGCACGAAATTTCAGCCTTGCTCGGCTTGTCGATTTCATACATTGAAGTCACCTTGAGTGAGCTCAAAAACCATGCCATCGTGCGCGCCTACAAAGGCCCTGGTGGCGGTTACCAGCTGGATGAAAAAAATCGCCCGGTGACCTTGTGGGACATCGTGAAAATTTTTGAAATGCCGGAGTCGAGCACCAAAAACTCGTCACCAGAAGCGATGCCTCTGGCCATCATGGAAACCGAAATGCGGCTGCGCGTCCAAAGCTTTTTTGAATCGCGCAGCCTGACAGAACTGGCGCGCCAAGCGAATTTGCCAGACCGCCAGAAAACCGAAATCAGGAGCATTTTTAAATTGAAGCCGCTGCCGCAGCGCGTTCCAATTCGAATGGTGAACTCGGTGTTTGACTGGAAAATGTCAGCGCTGGCTTGAGGTCATATTGAGGTCATTTCCATGAAAGTCAGCTACGTCCTGCGCAACCATGCCGGCAAATCCAGAAAAATCCCTGTTGGTGAGTCCTGGCAATGGCACCACTTTGTAGAAGATGAAGAGCAAGCCAGTGCGGTTTTGGCCGAGTTGAAAAAGAAAATCAGGGAGAACCGACTGCAGCTGGTTAATTTGTTCATCGACAAGCTGTCGATCAATGATTTTGAAAAATTAAAAATCCGCTTTTCCTACAAAGGGCAAGTCCAGTACGACGACCGCTTGTGCCCCAAACGCATCATCAATCAACATGAAGACTTGCTAGAAACATGAGCAACACGCCAACACCCGAAAACGCTAAGACGACGCCATGCGACATTCTCACGGTGATGTTCGACGGAGCTTGTCCCCTGTGTCGTCGCGAAGTCGGCTTGTACCGCGGTATCAAGCCGCTGCAACCGTTGCGGTGGCTGGACGTCAGCGCTGAAACCAATCTCCTTGACAAAGCCGAGGACAGATCCCTTTTATTGGCCCGGTTTCATGTGCGACGGGCCAACGGCGAGTTGTTGAGTGGCGCGCAGGCCTTCGTCGCCCTGTGGCTGCAGTTGCCGGGCTGGCGCTGGATGGGCCGTGCAGCGTCGCTGCCGGGAGCCACTGCGTTTTTAGAACTGCTGTATGTCGGTTTTTTGCGCATCAGGCCCCGACTGCAAACGCTGGTACGGGGTCTAGAAAGCAGAAAACACTGAGTCAGACGCTGCGACCGGCACCTGGGTGATCAACGTTCCAGATCAGGCCGCAATTTCTTGTGGATCCGCCGAATCGTTGTCCATGCCCCCCACAGCACCAGTGGAATCATGGCCCCGGCCGCCATCTCAGGATTGATCGGCAGCCCGAGCGCTTTCAGGGCTTTACTGCCGTACAGCAGCAGGCTCACCACGTAATAAGAAATGGCCGCAATCGACAAGCCTTCGACCGTGGCTTGCAGACGCAATTGCAACTCTTGCCCACGCGTGAGCTTTTCAAGCAACTGCTGGTTTTGCACCTCAGTGGCAATGTCAACGCGTGTCCTTAGCAGCGCGCTGGTGCGAGCCACCCGCTCTGACAAAGAGGCCAGTCGCTGCGCTGTGGCCGCTACCGTGGCAATCGCAGGCGACAAACGCCGCTGCATGAAATCACCAATGGTTTGGGTGCCCGGAATGGCTTTTTCGCGAAGCTCGGCGATCCGCTGCGCCACCAGACCGTCATAGGCGCGGGTGGCCGCAAAGCGGTACACATGCTCGGCAGTCGCACGCTCGACCCGCGCCGCCAACGACACCAAGCTGTCGAGCAGCGCCTGATCGGCAGCGGCCTTGTTTTCAAGGCTTGCCATGATGTCAGCCAGCGCATTTTCAGACTGCGTCAACATCGGCCCGAGTTGTTTTGCGACGGGCAAGCCGCGCAGCGCCATCAGTCGGTAAGTTTCGAGCTCCAGCAGGCGCTGCGAGACTCGGCCAGCGCGCGTCGCGCTCATGTCAGCGGGTGCAATCACCAGCATGCGTTCAAAGCCATCGGGTCTCAGTAAAAAGTCGCTGACCGCCCAGGAATGCCCGTTCTGGCCTAGCACCGATGCCATCACGGGCGTGTCGCCGAGCCAAACTTTAGCGTTGAACAGCGTCTTCTCCAACGCCTCCAAATCACCATAAACCATCGACAACATGATGGCCGAAATGGTGCGCCCCGGAATCTCTCGCAGCCATTCTGGAGTCACCGCCAAGGCGGGCAGTAAGTCAGGGCTGACCGCGCCAAGCAGAGCGTTATCGGGTAGCGGTTGGACGATGGAATATCGTGTGAACTCGGTGTGGCGCTCCCATTTGACGGTGTAGCCGTCAAGCCGCAGACGCAAGAAATTGGCTGCCAAATGTTCCGTCGTTAGAGTCGCCTGACCAGGCAACCGGCGCAGGTGCTCGCACTCCTGCTCGCGGCTGATGCCGTCATTAAGCACTGCCACATAGACCACCAACGCAGGCAGCCGAATACGCGCTGTCGGTCGCGCATGCACTTCGTTGTGCAGCGTCCGTCGATTCAGATCATCAGGCGGCAATAGCGACAACGTCGGACTAACGACAGGCGGAGACAAGGTGGACATCATGGGCTGATTGTGAGGGATTTTGTCGGCCATCTACACTCAGCAGCGAACCATCTGCTTCTATGTCCACTTTCAATTCAAACTCCCTTGCGCTAACCGCCCTCCTCTTGAGCATTGGGAATGCATTCGCTCAGAAGTCATCACCTGTCCAAGCACCGGAAGGCGACACTGCTTTGCAAATGTGCGCCGCCATCACTGGCAATGCGGCCCGCCTCGAATGCTACGACCAACGGGCAGGTAGACCGCCGGCACCCACGGCCCTCAGCATGCCTGAGCCTGTCGGCACAGCGGCAACGACCGATGCGGCTACCCGCGCCGAGAACACCAGCACTGAAATAGCTCGCACAGACGCTTGCCACGATGGACAGTACAGCGCGTTGTCGCGTTTTTGGGAGCTTGAAAATGGCACGGATTGCGGCACCTTCAGGATTCGAGGCTACCGACCGCTGTCATTTTCCTTTGTCGGCTCAGACGCGGTGAATCGTCAGCCGAGTTCGAATGCTGAGGGCCGAACAGCAACCTCGTTTGTCAATTACAACCATAACGAAACACGACTGCAACTGTCGATGCGAACCAAGGTGGCGCAGGGTCTACTGACGGCTGGCGACGCCGCACAAAAGGACTCGCTGTGGGTCGCCTACTCACAGCAGTCTTACTGGCAGTTGTTCAGCGGTGATATCTCGCGGCCGTTCCGAACCACCGACCATGAGCCTGAGGTGATCTACGTCTACCCGACCGATGCGCAGCTGCCGTTTGACTGGCGCTTGCGCTACACCGGTGCCGGTCTGGTTCACCAATCCAACGGCCAAGCCCTGCCACTGTCTCGCAGCTGGAACCGGGTCTACCTGATGGCAGGCGCGGAGTTGGATAAGCGCTGGATGGTGCAAGCTCGGCTCTGGAAGCGCCTGTCTGAAAATGCTGGCAGCGACGACAACCCAGGCATCGAAAACACCATCGGACGCGGAGAATTGAAGACCCTGTGGAACTTCAATCAACAGCACTCGTTTGGACTGACGTGGCTGACGTCGTTGCGCCAGCACAGCAACGGATCAACCCGACTTGAGTGGCTGCGCACCTTGGGTTCGCGCGACGATGGTGGCAAAAGCAACCTGCGCCTGCACACCCAGATTTTCACTGGCTACGGCGACAGCCTGATCGACTACAACCACAAGCGGACTGTCGTCAGTGTCGGGCTGAGCCTGCTGGACTTTTAAACGCCCGGACGTGGTACACCTGACGGTTTGGCAGCCGTTCCCGTCATCAACGTGGCCACGTGCAGAGACTTGACACGGCAACCGTGACCTGAGCGGCGTTGTGTGAAGATGGTCA
>CANCCE010000036.1 GCA_947374505.1 Comamonadaceae bacterium
ATCAGGCGGTACTCGGCTCGACTGGTGAACATACGGTAAGGCTCGGTCACGCCCTTGGTGATGAGGTCATCCACCAGCACACCCAGATAGGCCTCGTCGCGGCGTGGCAACCATGCGTCCTTGCCTTGGCACTGCAAGGCGGCATTGATACCGGCAAACATACCTTGGGCCGCAGCCTCCTCATAACCCGTCGTGCCATTGATCTGGCCGGCAAAGAACAAACCACCAATAGCCCGCGTTTCAAAGCTACTTTTGAGCGAGCGCGGATCAAAGTAGTCATACTCGATCGCGTAGCCGGGCCGCAAGATGTGCGCGTTTTCCATACCGGCCATCGAGCGCACCAAAGCGTACTGAATGTCAAACGGCAGACTGGTCGAGATGCCATTGGGGTAAATCTCGTGCGTCGTCAGGCCTTCCGGCTCGAGAAAAATTTGGTGACTGGTCTTATCCGCAAAGCGGTTGATCTTGTCTTCCACGCTCGGGCAATAGCGTGGGCCAACGCCGTCAATCTTGCCGGTGAACATGGGGCTGCGGTCAAAACCGGAGCGGATGATGTCGTGCGTGCGCTCATTGGTGTGCGTGATCCAGCAAGGCATTTGCTGGGGATGGGCAATACCCGCACCCATGAAGCTGAACACCGGCACGCTGCTGCCCTCGCCGCCCGGCATGCCGTCACCTGGTTGAACTGTGCACTTGCTGAAGTCGATGCTGCGGCCATCCAAACGTGGCGGCGTGCCAGTTTTGAGCCGCCCCTGTGGCAGCTTGAGTTCTTTCAGGCGCGCACTGAGCGACACGGCAGGCGGATCGCCAGCACGACCAGCCGCGTAGTTGTTCATGCCGACATGGATCTTGCCATCCAGAAAAGTCCCCGCCGTCAACACCACCGTGCGGCTGCGGAATTTGATGCCCACCTGCGTCACGGCACCCACCACCCGATCACCCTCTACCAACAGGTCGTCAACCGCTTGCTGGAACAACCACAAATTAGGCTGGTTCTCCAACATCCGGCGGATGGCCGCCTTGTACAAAATACGGTCAGCCTGCGCCCGGGTGGCGCGCACGGCCGGCCCCTTGCTGGAGTTGAGAATACGGAACTGGATACCGCCTTCGTCCGTGGCCAGCGCCATAGCACCGCCCATCGCATCGACCTCTTTGACCAAGTGGCCCTTGCCGATACCGCCAATCGAGGGGTTGCAGCTCATCTGGCCGAGGGTCTCGATGTTGTGGCTGAGCAGCAAAGTCTTGCAGCCCATGCGGGCCGAGGCCAGCGCAGCTTCAGTGCCGGCATGGCCACCACCGACAACGATCACGTCAAATTCTTCAGGGTAAAACATACATCAAACCTCTATCAGTTCGGTTTTCAGGCCCAGCGCCTCAGCGGCTTGCGCCTGCCGGCGGTCAGCCGTCACAAAAAGGTCAACACGTGCCGCGCGGGCGGCACCAATGTGCAGCGCATCCGTAGCGCGCAGCCGGGTGCTTTCCATCGCTTGGGCAGCGTGCGCCTCGACCCGGCTATCCAACGCCACCAGCGTGAAATCGGCAAAGTCATCTTGCACAATGCGCATGATGCGGGCGTAGTCGTCGGCACTCACCAGCCCGTCATGGCGCTGGCGGTTCAAGGCCGAGGCAATCTCGGTCTTGCAATGAGCGGCCACCACCAGCTCGCGGGCCCGCTCGCCGGCGGCCATCACTTGGGTTCTCCCCGCCTCGTCGTTGTAGCGTTTAAAAAGCGCTGAGGTGTCCATCAGGATGCGCATCACCAACCCGCCTCGCGCTCTTCAACAATGAGCTGGGCTCCCGACTTACCGTCCGGCCTGACGATGTGCAGCGGCTCGATCACCCGCTTCCAGCTGGGCACGCGAGGGCTTGCGTCACTGGTCACCGGCACCAGTTCAGCCACAGGCTTGCCGTGCCGCAAGATACGCACAGTCTCGCCGCGCTCGACCAAGTCAATCATGGCCGAGGCATTGGCACGAAATTCACTCAAAGGGATGGTTTGCATGGGTCAATCATCATATTTGTACAAAACAGTAAATTTGTACATTTTACTCACAGCCGTTGTCCTTCAGTCACTAGAGGCAGCGCTGTCAGGCTCCTGTAGCCAAGCGGCGTAACATTTACCGCCTGACAACTTAAAACCCACAGGAGACCAGAATGAAACGTGATGTCGTGATTGCCAGCGGTGTGCGCACCGCCATCGGAACTTTTGGCGGCAGCTTGAAGGACACTCCACCCACTGAGCTTGCGGCACTCGTTGTCCGCGAGTCACTGTCGCGTGCAGGTGTCGAAGGCAAAGACGTCGGCCATGTGGTCTTCGGCCATGTCGTCAACACCGAAGCCAAAGACATGTATTTGTCACGCGTCGCCGCCATCAATGGTGGCTGCGCCGAAGGCACGCCCGCCTTCAACGTCAACCGCCTCTGCGGCTCGGGCCTGCAAGCCATCCTGTCGGCCAGCCAGAGCATCTTGCTGGGCGACACCGACATCGCTATTGGCGGTGGCTCTGAAAACATGAGCCGTGCGCCCTACGTTAGCTTGGCGACTCGCTTTGGTGCGCGCATGGGCGACACCAAAATGATCGACATGATGGTCGGCGCCCTGCACGATCCTTTCCACGGCATCCACATGGGCGTGACCGCCGAAAACATCGCCGCCAAATGGGGCATCACACGCGACGACCAAGATGCCATCGCGGTTGAAAGCCACAACCGTGCCCAGCGCGCGATCGAAGGCGGCCGCTTTAAAGAGCAAATCGTGCCGGTGATGCTCAAAAGCCGCAAAGGGGATGTCTCCTACGACACCGATGAACACTTCCGCCCGAACTGCACGTTGGCCGACATGGCCAAACTCAAACCTGTCTTCATCAAAGAAAACGGCACCGTCACCGCCGGAAACGCCTCCGGCATCAACGATGCTGCAGCCGCACTGGTGATGATGGAAGCCGGCACCGCCAAGGCCCGCGGTATCCAACCGCTGGCCCGCTTGGTGGCCTACGCGCACGCCGGCGTCGACCCGAAATACATGGGCATCGGCCCCGTACCCGCCACACAACTGGCACTCAAAAAGGCGGGACTCACAGTCCAAGACTTGGACGTCATCGAAGCCAATGAGGCGTTTGCCGCTCAAGCCTGCGCTGTCACGCGCGACCTCGGTTTAGACCCCGCGAAAGTGAACCCCAACGGCTCCGGCATCTCGCTGGGTCACCCGATCGGCGCCACCGGCGCGCTGATCACGGTCAAGGCTTTGTACGAGCTGCAACGCATCAAAGGCCGCTACGCCTTAGTCACCATGTGCATCGGCGGTGGCCAAGGGATTGCAGCGATTTTTGAGAGGATGTAAGGGCTGAAGGCCCGTCTTAAGATCCAGTGCTGGGTAGCGCCAGCGCCCGAAAGAATGGCAGATTCACGACGTAGGCTGCAGCACGACCACGCTTTGGCGTAACTCGCCGGTGACACCTTGCTCGTCAAGCCAACGCACCCACAGCTCGCCAGACTCAGCGGCACGAAAGTAAAACTCAAACAAGGGATTGCCGGCAATCCCCGACGATGGTTCGACCTTGAAGACCTCTTGCCCAACGTAATCGCAGGTCAGCCAAACAATCACATTGCGGGGAATCAGCTGGCCCTGCAAATTCTGCAAATAACCGCTGTCCATCGGGTGTTGAATTAACAGCCGCGCCCTGATAACGTCACCGCGGACGATACGGGCAGGAAGTTGCAAACGGGCATTGCTCATTCAAGTGCCGTCCACACAAGCCGAATCGGTCACGATCACATCCACACTCTGATAACGGAAACTGCCATCGGACAAACGCGCCACCGCCACCAGCATTTGCGAACCGGCCAACCGAATGCGCGTACTCACTTCGGCACGACCTGACCAAGGCCCGAGATGAAAAACCGCCATCTGCGTGGCCGGGTTACGCTGTGACAGCAGATAAATGTGCGAGACATGCGCCTCTGGCGTCATCGGGCTTTCAACCTGGACCGACACCGGCACCAGGTAGCCGTTGTCAGCCAGAATCGGTAACACCAGCTTGACACCCTGCTGCAACGCCACACCCCCGTTCAGCAGCGGCGCGAGCATCTCCTGAAGAGTGAGTAAGTGACCGGAAATCATGCCTTGTGAACGGGCCGGTAACACGCTCATTGCCATCGTCGCCAACACACCGCGCGCGAATTGCTGCAGCCACCGGCGGCGCCTAGACCTCAAACTCATGCACGCGCCAAACTCAATCCATGGTTTTTTAGCGGCAGAGAACGGATGCGTTTGCCAGAGGCCGCAAAAATCGCGTTGGCCAACGCCGGCGCCAAAGGTGCTTGTGCCGGCTCACCAACGCCGCCCCAAAAACCACCGGTGGGCGCAATGACAGCCTGCACTTTTGGCATTTCATTCAGCCGCATGAGACGGTAGTCGTGAAAATTCGATTGCTCGATGCGGCCGTCTTTAACCGTCATTTCACCCCAGAAAATAGCGCTCAAACCGTGTACTACACTGCCCTGAATTTGCGCCTCAATGTTGTCAGGATTGACCACATAGCCAGGGTCGATCCCCATGACCACGCGGTGAATTTTGACTTCACCCTTGGCATTGACAGAAACCTCGCAAACGCAAGCCGTATAACTGCCGTAACCCTCGGTTTCGGCAATGCCGCGGAACACGCCCTTCGGGAGCGGTGCGCCCCAATTGGCGGCCTTCGCAACGGCTTGCAATATGCTGCGGTCACGCGGCGATTTCTCGCCCAGCAGGCTCAACCGGAACGCCAGTGGGTCCTTGCCGGCCGCATGTGCAAGCTCGTCAATAAAGCTTTCGCGCATGTATGGGTTTTGCGAATGGCCCACCGTGCGCCAAAAGCCCACAGGCACGTTGGTGTTTCGCTGGGCGTAGTCGACCAGACTGTTCGGAATGTCATAAGGATGGTCCTGCAACGAGGCCACCGCCTGACCGTCTACGCCCTTAGGCAATGGCAGTTTGAGCAACGTGGCCAATAGCGACGGCGCACTGACACGGATGTGCAGCGCATCGACCTTGCCGGTAGCGTCCATCGCGGCCTTGAAGCTCACCAAACTGGCAGGACGGTAAAGGTCGTGCTGAATATCTTCTTCACGACTCCAAATCATCTTCACAGGCTTACCAGCCATGGCTTTGGCAATCATCACGCCTTGACGCGTGAAATCCTGCGGGCTCTTGCGGCCCAGACCGCCCCCCAGCTGCATCGGATAAACCATGACCTTGTCTTGCGGCACACCCGCTGTCGCGGCAGAAACCGCCAGCGTTGCTTCCGGATTTTGCGTCGAGGTCCATACCTCCAATTTATCTCCCTGCAACCAAGCGGTGCAGACCATCGGCTCCATGGTGGCGTGCGCCAGATACGGCGTGAAGTACTCCGCTTCATAGACTTTGCTGGCGCTGGACAAGGCTTGCGCCGTATTGCCATCGTTGCGCGCCACCGCCAGTTCGGGCTGTTCCAGACCAGCGCGGAAGTGAGTCATGATGGCCGTGTTGTTGAGTGCGCCGTGCTCGCCGGTGTCCCAGTCCACCGCCACTTCACGCAGCGCTTCTTTCGCACGCCACCAGTTGTCGGCCACCACCGCGACGAACTCACCTAAATTGAGCACCTTGACGATGCCGCGGCGGTTTTCCACCTTGGAGGCATCCATCGACTTCACGCGTCCATTGAACACCGGACAAGCTGCCACTGCTGCATACAACATACCCGGCAATTGCGCGTCGATGCCGTAACGAATCTGGCCGGTCACAATATCAGGAATGTCAACGCGCGCGATCGGCTTGCCAACAATCTTCCAGTCCTTCGGGTCCTTGAGTTGAACCTCTTTGGGCGCCTCCAGCAGCGCGGCAGCAGCGGCCAGTTTGCCGTAACTCAGCGACCGCTTGCTCGCCAAATGATGCACCTTGCCAAGCGCCGTGCTGCATTGGCTGGCCGGCACGCCCCAGCTTTGCGCTGCAGCGGCCACCAGCATGTGACGCGCAGTACCGCCGGCTTGGCGAAGGTAAGCCTGCGAGTTTCGAATGGTTCGACTACCGACGGACGCCATGTCGCCGTAAACGCGTTTTTGACGCAGGTTCTCGTGCGCCGTAGCGTATTCAACACGAACATTTTTCCAGTCGGCATCCAACTCTTCGGCCACCAGCATGGGAGCGGAAGTTCGGCTGCCTTGACCCATTTCAGCGCGGGCATACCGAATGATGATGGTCTCGTCAGGCTGAATCTCAATCCATGCATTCAGTTTCGGTGTGTCGGCTGCCTGCGCGCGTTCAGGCAAGTAAAAAGCCAAACTCAAACCGGCAGCAGCGGTGGCCGACACCTGCAGGAAATGCCGGCGCTCAGGGGACGTGACAAGCGGGTTCATGCGCGGACTCCTTTAGCAGCAACGGCGTGAATCGCCTTGCGGATGCGCGCATAGGTGCCGCAGCGGCAGATGTTCGTCATGGCCGCATCAATGTCTTCATCGGTAGGCTTCGGTTTCTTCTTAAGCAACGCCACCGCCGCCAAGATTTGGCCGCCCTGGCAATAGCCGCACTGCGGCACCTGATGCTCGACCCATGCTTGTTGCACCGGATGCAGCTTGCCCTTGGACGCTAGACCCTCAATCGTCATGACCTGCTGACCGGCAGCTGCGGAAACAGGGTAAGAGCAAGATCGAACGGGCTCTCCATTCAACAACACCGTGCAGGCGCCACACTGGGCCACACCACAACCGAACTTCGGCCCCTTGATGTCGAGCTCGTCGCGCAAGGCCCACAACAACGGCATTTCGGGTTCGACATCCAGCTCAAGCGCTTTTCCATTCACATTGAGTTTCATTCAGGCAGCTCCATCATTGACCAAAACGCTCACGTTAGGCGATTGACATGGAATTGGCAATAAGTATTCGCCACATGACCTGAATCAAAGCAACCTCAAGGAACCCTCACAACACAGAGAAAAATCAAACGGGAACCGCCGATGACTCCATATTTGAAGGGACGACCAGACCGCATCCTTTGTCGGCAAACCAGTGCTTGGCAGTGGTAGCGATAATTTCTGCACCACGTTGCAGCGTGTCCAACGCCAAATCACCACGGGTGTGAGCACGCAACCGGTTGACAAGCATCATCTCTGCCACACCGGCCTGCAAACTGACAAGCCGACGATGATGAGTCTCCGGCCTGAGATCCGGTTGGCGATGGTGCAAACTAAAATGGGGCGGTTGGCTGCGCTTAACTTTGTGCTGGACGGTCATACTATTTCTAACCCAGCAAGCCAGAGCCGCTGAATTGATGCGCTGTTGATGGACTGACTCTGCCAGTGAAAGAAAAACGGTGAATGGAAGCTATGACGAAAAGCACAAGAGGATCTGCATCACACCTTCTAGTTAACGACTCACCAAGATTAAAGTCGCTGAAGACAAAGTCAAATCAGGGGCGCGCTCTTAGCCCTGTAGGACCAGTCCGATAGCCTTCTCAACACAGCCGGCGCCGAGCAGGAAAATTCAGAAACCGCTAGCATCAATGAGTGTTCCGGATGCATGCCATTCAGTACCCGCCCAAACGTTACCGCCGCCTTTTAGGGCGCCAACGCAGACCTTTTGCAGCGGACTCATTTTCTTTTCTCAACAATAACAAGGCTCTCCCATGACCTCTCTTTTTACGCCCATTCAAGTCGGCGACATGCACCTCGCCAACCGCATCGTGATGGCGCCGCTAACGCGCAACCGTGCCCCAGACGCGATACCCACACCACTCATGGTCGAGTACTACACACAGCGCGCAACGGCTGGTTTGCTCATCACCGAAGCCACCGCCATCAGCCAGCAAGGCCAAGGTTATTCAGATGTGCCGGGCCTCTACGGCACCGAGCAACTTGATGGCTGGAAAAAAATCACGGACAGCGTTCACAAGGCCAAAGGCAAGATCGTGGTTCAGCTTTGGCATGTGGGCCGCATTTCACACACCGACCTGCAACCAGACAACGGCGCGCCCGTCGCACCATCTGCCATTGCAGCAAAAGCCAAAACCGTGCTCATCAAGGAAGGTGTGCCGGTTTTCGTCGACACCTCCATGCCGCGTGCGCTCACTGCAGAAGAATTGCCCGGCATCGTGCACACCTTCCAAGCCGCCGCGCGCAATGCGGTCGAAACAGCGGGCTTTGATGGTGTTGAAATACACGCCGCCAACGGTTACCTGCTCGACCAGTTTTTAAAAAATGGCAGCAATCAGCGGACCGACGTTTACGGCGGCAGCATTGAAAACCGTGCACGTTTTCTGCTTGAAATTGTGCGCACAGTGACAGATGCCGTTGGCGGTGGCCGGACGGGCATCCGCCTGTCACCGGTGACACCGGCTGGCGATGTGCACGACACCGATCCGCAACCCCTGTTTGAATACGTGCTGCGTGAACTGGCTAAATTTCACCTCGCTTACGTGCACATTATTGAGGGTGCGACAGGCGGACCACGGGAAATGCCCGATCGGCCGATTGACTACGTTGCATTGAAGCGCGCTTACCGCATCGCCGGTGGCCAAGGTGCCTGGATGGTCAACAATGGCTACGACAAAGCGTTGGCCGAAAAAGCCTTGACCAGCCACGATGCAGATTTGGTCGCCTTCGGCCGGCCGTTCATCGCCAATCCTGACCTCGTGCGTCGCCTGCGCGAAGACACTGCGCTCAACACACCAGACCAGGCCACTTTTTACGGTGGTGGCGTCAAAGGCTATACCGACTACCCAGCGCTGGCCTGATCAACGCTGCCTGAATGCTGCTGAACTTGCTTGAGGCGCCAACGCTTGAGCAGCAAAGCATTGGCCATGACGCTGACACTTGACAGCGCCATGGCCGCACCCGCCAGCACGGGGTTCAAATAGCCGAACGCCGCTAACGGAATGCCGGCCACGTTATAGGCAAAAGCCCAAAACAAGTTCTGCCTGATTTTCATCACCGTACGGTGAGAAATATCCAGCGCCCCTTCGACCAACGAGACGTCGCCGCGCATCAGCGTCACGCCGGCTGCGTGCATCGCCACGTCCGTGCCGGTGCCCATGGCCATGCCAATGTCAGCAGCAGCCAAAGCAGGTGCGTCGTTGACGCCATCACCCACCATCACAACAACATGGCCCCCACGCTTGTCGCTACGCGTACTGCGCTGCCCCCCGAGGGGGCGCATTTCCACTTGGGGCGGCCCTGCGTGGAAACCTTCCCCCCCTTGCTTCAACTCTGCGACCTTCGCCGCTTTGTCGCCGGGCAAGACTTCCGCCATCACTTCGTCAGCGCTGAGGCCCAACCGTGCACCCATGGCCAATGCCGCTCCGCGGTTGTCGCCCGAAATCATGATGATGCGCAGACCGCGAGCGCGCAGAGATGCCAAGGCTTCGCGAGCGCCCGGCTTGGGTTCATCCGCAAAACCCATCAATGCGCGCAACGCCAGCCCTTGCGGTGTGCGCTGAAGCAAAGCCGACAAGGTCGCGCCTTCTTTTTGCAAACGCTCAGCTTCAGGCGCCAAACCACCCAAGCTCACGCCGAGTTCGTCGACCCAGCGCAGGCTGCCAATCAAATACGCCGCACCCGCCACGTTGCCTTCAGTGCCGCGGCCGGCGAAAGCACGCACATCGTCCGGCGCCAGCACGTCCAAACCGCGCTCTTTGGCCGCGTTCACGACGGCACGTGCAAGGGGATGTTCACTGCCGCTTTGCAAGCTGGCTGCTGCTCTCAATTGCGCTGACTCTTCAGCATCGCCGGCGGCCACAAACGCCACCAAACGCGGCTGACCCACCGTCAAGGTGCCGGTCTTGTCAAAAGCCACGGTGTCGGCGCGGTGCGCCAACTCCAGCGCCTGCGCGTCCTTGATCAAAATGCCCGCACGCGCTGCCACGCCAGTCCCGGCCATGATGGCCACAGGCGTGGCCAAACCCAACGCGCAAGGACACGCAATCACCAGCACCGCTACCGCGCGAATCAACGCCACCTCCAGCGGCTCACCCATGGCCAGCCAACCGAGCAAGGTGGCCAATCCAATCAACAAAACCACGGGCACAAACACCGCTGAAACCTTGTCGACCAAGCGCTGAATCGGCGCCTTGGCGGCTTGGGCATCTTCCACCAGACCGATGATTTTGGAGAGCACGGTGTCGCGGCCCACCGCGCTGACCAGCATGACAACACGACCATCGCCGTTGATGCTGCCACCGGTGAGCGTCGCCTCAAGCTCCTTGGTCACCGGCAGCGGCTCACCTGTCAGCATAGATTCATCAACCTGCGTGCGGCCTTCTGTCAGCACGCCGTCAACCGGCACGCACTCGCCGGGTAAGACCACCACCCGGTCATTCACCAACAGCTCAGCCACCGGCACATCGGTCTGCTCGCCAGAGCGCAAGATCACGTGCGCCAAGGCGGGCCGCAAGGCGTGCAAGGCGCGAATGGCTGCGGTGGTCTGCCGCTTCGCCCGCGTCTCTAACCACTTACCCAACATCACCAATGAAATCACCACCGCCGAGGCTTCAAAGTACAGGTGCGGCATGCTGCCAGACTCGGCGCTTAACCACAGCCACACCGACAAACCCCAGCCCGCGCTGGTGCCAATGGCGACGAGTAAATCCATGTTGCCCGTGAGCGCCTTCAACGCATGCCAACCGGCCCGGTAAAAACGCGCACCCAAGATAAATTGCACCGGCGTTGCCAACAAGAATTGCTGCCACGCCGGCAGCATCCAGTGACGGCCAAACAAATCCGCCAGCATTGGCAACACCAGCGGCGTGGCCAGCGAAAGCGCCACCGCGACTGGCGCAAAACCAGCCCAGGGCGAAGCATCTTGGGCCTCGCTCATCAAATCGGTTTCCCTCACGCCATAACCGGCTTCCCGGACGGCTCGCCGCAGCATCGCTTCAGCTTGGTCCGACGCAGCAAAAGTAATGCGCGCAGACTCAGTGGCCAAGTTCACCGTAGCGTCTTGCACGCCCGGTACTTTCTTCAGGGCCTTCTCGAGCCGCGATACACAAGAGGCACAGGTCATGCCCTCAATGCCAAGGTCTAAGGTTGAGGTTAAGGTGGTGGGATCAGCAACAAGAGGGGTGTTCATGAACAAAGCATAAACCCTGCCATGGTGGTAAGGTCAAGTGATATTAAAACGCTTGACCTTGCCACCATGGGAAGCTTCAGACTATGCTTTCATCAACACAAAGAAAGACTGACATGAACCAAACCTTCACCGTCACCGGCATGACCTGCGGTCACTGCGAGCGCGCCGTCAAAAATGCTGTGCAGCAGCTTGACCCGCAAGCCCAAGTCAGCATCGACCGCGCCGCCAACCGCGTTGACATCGACAGCACGCAAGCCCGCGAAGCCTTGGCCCAGGCCATTGCAGAAGAAGGCTATGGCGTCGCCGCCTGATACGTCCATAAGCATGACCACCTCCGCTCAAGAGACAGCACCGCTCAACATTGGCAGCGCCGCCAAACAGTGCGGTGTCTCTGCCAAGATGATCCGTTACTACGAGTCGCTCGGCATGCTGGGCAAGGTGCACCGCACCGACAGCGGCTACCGGCAGTACAGCCAAGCCGAGGTGCATGTGCTTCGATTCATCAAACGGGCCCGCGACCTCGGCTTTTCGATGGCCGAAATCACTGAGTTAGTGAGCCTATGGAACAACAAGCGGCGCACCAGTGCCAGTGTCAAACGCATCGCGCAAAAACATGCCGATGAGCTGGCGCAGCGTGTCGCTGCATTGCAGGAAATGCAACGCACGCTGAGCCACCTCATCCACGGCTGCCATGGTGACAACCGGCCCGATTGTCCGATCCTCGACGAACTGGCGGGTGACTGAACACACTTATAGCAAAAACTTTACAAATGCATACCGCTGCGTCACGACACCGATACAAGGCCAGCTCAAACTTGTCAACAAGCTGAGACTGAAAACTTTTTGCCATTCACTCAGCTTTACTTTAAGGGAAAACCTCATGCGTACTGACTTCAAACCGCTTCACACCCTCATCCTGGCTGGTGCTCTCAGCACATTGGCCAGTTACAGCATGGCTCAGCCGACACCGGGCGCTGGCCCAATCCCTGGACCGGCAGCTCATGGCTACAACATGGGCCAACACAATCCGGCCAGGATGCAAGCCCGCATAACCGAGCGCTTAGCCGAATTCAAACTCAAGCTGAAAATCACGCCCGCGCAAGAAAGTGCATGGGTGACTTTCACCGATGCCATCAAACCTACAGCGCGCGCACCCATGTCGACATCACATGCAGAGCTCAGCAAACTACCAACCCCCGAACGTCTGGACCGCATGCGCGCCCTGCACACTGAGCACATGGCCGCCATGACAACGCTGATGGACCAACGCGCTAACGCCACTAAAACCTTTTACGCGGTTTTAAGTGCTGATCAAAAGAAGGTGTTTGACGACCAGTTCAGCCGTCACGCCGGTGCTCGCGGTGGCCATCGTGCAGGTCCTATGGGTGGCCATCCGCATCCCGGTTGATGACTGAATTGAAGGGTCAACTCAAGGGCAAAATACCAATCAGCAGGCCGTGCAACGCAAATGCAAATGCCGCCCACGCCAGCGTGCCAACCAGCATACTGGCCAAGGTTCGGCTCAGCAAGCTCGGCGCATAGTCCACGCCTTCTCGGCGGTCACGCCGCCGAGAACTGGCAAACATCACGATGGCCCACAGCAAAAAACTGCCGAACAGCCATGTGCCGGCCAGCGTGCCATTGGCCAGCAAGTGCGCCAGAGCCCATAATTTGGTCGCCAGCAACATAGGGTGATGAAGCCGCGCCTTGATATGGTTACGCGGAATATAGGCAGCGGCCAGCATCACGAAAGCCAGCCAGGTCAACCACCCTGCCAAATAAGGCATCCCTGCAGCAGGATTCCACAGCTGAACCGGCTGCTGCCGAGCGACGCCGTATCCCCAGACGATCAAGACAAAACCCACAACCGAGACGACACTGTAAAGTCCTTTCCAGGAAGTCTTTCCGATACGCGCGATGCAACGGCTGCGCCAACGGTCGGCAACCAAGCGCATGGAATGTACGCCCAAAAATAGCCCCAACCCTAGCCACAAATAGATCAACATTTCTCATCTCCTGATGCAGCCCCAACAGCAAGACCGTTCAAGCGCGAGTATAAAAACATCTCTGTAAGTGACGTTGGTGCAAGTGTGCCAACATAGCAGTTTGGGGTTGTACTTGCGCTGTTGTCCCACAGAACCGATGCAGCCACCCGCGTTAAATCGCCTTTTGAAACTTTGACCTTTCGTTCGTTGGCTTATCTCATGCACGTATCGCGACCCATGCTCCAGACTCTTGACGCAGACCCTTCTCACGCCAGTCATGCGCCGGCTTTTTCCATCAAGGTCATGACCGTGAACATTCATAAGGGGTTCACGTTTTTCAACCGCAAATTCATCTTGCATGAGTTACGCGATGCCGTGCGACAGGTCGGGGCCGACGTGGTGTTCATGCAAGAAGTCGCCGGCACTCACACTACGCACGGCGACAAGTTCGACAACTACCCTGAGGCTCCACATTACGAGTTTCTGGCTGACAGCATCTGGCCCGAGTTCGCCTACGGTCGCAACGCCGTCTACACCAAAGGACACCATGGCAATGCGGTGATGTCCAAGTTCCCGATCATCCATTACGAAAATCGCGACGTCTCTATCAGCGGCCCTGAGCGGCGCGGCTTGCTGCACTGCGTGCTGCAAATGCCCGACCAAAGGCCCGACGTGCACACGATTTGCGTGCACCTTGGCTTGCTGGAGTCGCACCGCAAGCAGCAGATAGACGTGATCTGCGACATGGTGCGCAAGGACATCCCGCCTGCCGCGCCGGTGGTTGTGGCTGGCGACTTCAACGATTGGCGCCTGCATGCTCACAAACAACTCGAAAAAGGTGCCGACCTGCACGAAGTGTTTGTGCAAACCCATGGCCGTGCGGCACGGACCTTTCCAGCACGCTTGCCGCTGCTCCGGTTAGACCGTATTTACGTGCGTAATGCCGTAGCTCACGCCCCTGTAGTGTTGCCGCGCAAACCTTGGTCGCATCTGTCTGACCATGCACCGCTCGCTGCAGAGATTGCTTTTTGAGCTGTCCCGCCGCCCTCGGGCACCGCTGTTAAAATCTTCGGCGGCTCCAGTTAGACTTCCAGACTTCGAGCTTAGCCGCTGGTTTTTAACCCCTGTTTTTGCTTACCCTTGGCCACGCTCCGCCCACCACCTATGACCGTTGCCCCCTCGGCTACTTCATCAGCAACTCCGGCCTCATTTGAGATCAAGAGTGCCAACCTACCGTTGGTCGCCTTGCTGCTCAAATCCACCGACCTCCGAACCCTGGCGGAGGACTTCAAGGCCCGCTTCGGCGATATTCCCGATTTTTTTGACCAAGACCCGCTGGTCATCGACCTCACGCAGCTGAATGCCGCCGCACGCCGCAACGGCGTCGATGTCGAAGCGATTGATTTCCTAGCTCTTTTGACACTGCTGCGTCAGTACAACGTGGTGCCAATTGCCATCAAGGGCGGGAGCCCCACCCAGATGGCCGATGGTCTGACTGCCGGTTTATTGCCGGCACCCGATGCCCGTGTGTTGGCAAGCAGTCCGCCGACACCTGAACCCGAACGCCAAGTTGCACCATCCACTAAAGCGGCGGCAAGCGTCAAGGCCCCTCCCGTCCCAACGCCAGTCGCTGCACCAGTGCCGGCGCAGGGCATGCCAGAAGTACCACTGGGTGCGCTGGTCATCAACAAGCCTCTGCGGTCGGGCCAGCAAATCTATGCCCGTGGCCGAGATCTTGTCGTGTTGGCGATGGTCAACGCTGGCGCTGAAATCATTGCTGATGGACACATCCATGTGTATGCCCCGCTGCGCGGCAAAGTCATGGCCGGCGCCCGCGGCAACACCGAAGCGCGCATCTTCGCCCTCAGCCTGGAAGCAGAGCTCATCTCTATCGCGGGCATTTACCGCACCAGCGAGAACCCACTGCCAGCCAACATACAAGGCAAGCCAGCCCAAGTGCGGCTGGTGGCTGGCCCCGATGGCGACAAATTAGTCATGGATGCAATGTGAAAATGACGCCTTCGCTCATCCTTCGCAGCAGCACTCAGACCCCACGTTTTCAATCAAAGGACTTTCAGTAATGGCCAAAATCATTGTGGTGACTTCCGGCAAGGGCGGCGTGGGTAAAACCACCACCAGTGCCAGCTTTGCAACCGGCTTGGCCCTGCGCGGCCACAAAACCGCCGTCATCGACTTCGACGTCGGCCTGCGCAACCTGGACCTCATCATGGGCTGCGAACGCCGTGTGGTGTATGACCTGATCAACGTCATTCAAGGTGAAGCCAACCTGAACCAAGCGCTTATCAAAGACAAGCAATGCGAGAACCTGTACGTTCTCGCCGCGTCACAAACGCGCGACAAAGAAGCGCTGACCAAAGATGGCGTTGAGAAAGTCCTCAAAGACCTCTCCGCCATGGACTTCGAATACATCATTTGCGACTCTCCGGCGGGTATCGAAACTGGCGCGCTGATGGCCATGCACTTTGCAGATGAGGCCCTCATCGTCACCAACCCTGAAGTCTCATCCGTGCGCGATTCAGACCGCATTCTGGGCATGCTGTCGAGCAAGACCAAACGTGGCATTGAAGGCAGCGAACCGATCAAGGAACACCTGCTGATCACCCGCTACAACCCGAACCGTGTCGACCAAGGTCAGATGCTGTCACTCGAAGACATCACCGACATCCTGCGCATCAAGCTGATCGGTGTTATTCCTGAGTCTGAGTCTGTGCTGCAAGCCTCTAACCAAGGCGTGCCTGCCGTGCACATGGCCGGTACCGATGTTTCTGAGGCCTACAAGGATGTGATCGATCGATTCCTTGGCCAAGACAAGCCACTGCGTTTCATCGATGCGCAAAAACCCAGCTTCCTCAAGCGCCTCTTCGGAGGTAAATAAGCCATGACGTCTTTCTTTTCCTTCTTGCTCGGCGAGAAAAAGAAAACTGCCAGCGTCGCCAAAGAGCGCCTGCAAATCATCTTGGCGCACGAGCGTTCAGGCGGGAACCACAAACCCGATTATTTGCCCGCGCTACAACGTGACCTGATTGCGGTTATTTCCAAGTACATCAACATCAATCCGAACGACATCAAGGTCAACCTTGAGCGTCAAGACAACTTGGATGTACTGGAAGTCAAAATCGAATTGCCAGACGGCAAGTAATTGAAACGCTCAAGCCTTCTTGAGAAAGCAGGCCTTGAGCATGAAGGCGCCTTGGTCGGTCTTGCAATCAACCTCGTGATCACCTGCGCCTTGCGGTAGGCGGATGCTTTTGACCTTCGTGCCTTTCTTGAGCACGATGGATGAACCCTTGACCTTCAAATCCTTGATGAGAATGACCGCGTCGCCATCGGCTAAAGCGTTGCCGTTGACGTCAAGAATAACGCCATCGATTTCAGCGGTAGCTTCATCAGCCTGCTCAACCATGGGCCACTCAAAACTGCAATCTGGACAAACAAAATTTTGGCCGTCTGGATAGGTGTTTTCGAACCCACATTGCGGGCAGGCAGGTGCAGTCATCGCTTCAGACATCAATGTTGCCAGCCCTGAGCGCATTCGTTTCAATGAACTCGCGGCGCGGTTCGACATCGTCGCCCATCAGCATGGTGAAAACGTGATCGGCTTCAATCGCGTCATCAATCTGCACGCGCAACAAGCGGCGCACCGTTGGATCCATCGTGGTTTCCCACAGCTGCGCCGGGTTCATTTCGCCCAGCCCTTTGTAACGCTGTCG
>CANCCE010000037.1 GCA_947374505.1 Comamonadaceae bacterium
GCCGGCCACGGCACCACGCCTCATCTTGTCGGAGAGTTGGTCGGCCACGCCGCCAAGGTCAAATTCCTGCACATTCCCTACAAGGGTGAGATGCCGTCATTGGTCGACGCCGTTGGCGGTCAAGTCGATTTCGTCGTCCTCACGGCACCCACGGTGCTGCCGCGTCTGCGCAGCGGAGACCTTCGCGCACTGGCCGTGAGCGGCGACAGTCGCTGGCGCTTGTCGCCCGCGACCCCCACCATCGCCGAGTCCGGCTACCCCAGCTTCAGCGTCATGTCCTGGGTCGGTCTGGCCGCGCCCAAAGGGACATCGCCAGCGGAGGTCACGCGCCTGAACGACGCCTTCCGGCGGGCGCAGCAGATTCCCGAGATCCGTCAGCAGGTCGAGGACACAGGCGTCGATTTGTATTCCCTGAGCCCCACCGAGACCCGCGAGTTGATGCAACGCGAGGTCCGCCAGTGGCGTGAACGCGTCAAGACCGCTGGCATCTCTGTAGATTAACGTCGCTTTGAAACCATGATGCCAAACACAATTCCATTCCGGGTAATCCACTATTCGCTGCAGGGGTCGGTACCGACGCCGGGTCTGTTGATCGGCGACAACATCATTGACTTGCAGGCCGCCGGTCTGGCGACGTCGATAGATGACCTGCTGGCGCACTGGAGCGAACGGCTGCCCCGCCTAACCGTGCTGGCGACGTCAGCCCATGCGCCGACGGTCCCACTGGCGCAAGCGACCCTGTATGCGCCGGTGCCAACAAGCGGCACCGTGTATTGCGCGGGTGCGAACTACCATGACCACATCGCCGAGATGGCGAAAATCCGCGGCCTCCCAGTGCCGCCTCAAGACGATCGTGAGCCTTGGCATTTCATCAAGCCGACGCGGGCCTGCATCACCGGTCCCGGCCCTGTTCAGCGCCCCGAGGGCTGCAATAAACTGGATTGGGAAGCCGAACTCGCGGTGGTGATCGGCCGCAAGACGCATCGCATCTCAGTCGCTGAGGCACTGTCCTGTGTGGCGGGCTACACGGTGGCCAATGACCTGTCAGCGCGCGATTTATCCCGGCGCGCGGCTCGCTCCCCGGACAATCCTTTTTACTTTGACTGGCTGGCCCACAAGGGTTTCGACGGCTCTTGCCCCATTGGTCCTTGGCTGACCCCCGCAGGTAGCATCGATCCGCAGAATTTGCGCATCCAGCTGTCGGTGAACGGCGTCAACAAGCAGGACTCGAATACCTCGGGCATGATCTTTTCTGTCGCCGAGCAGATCGCGCACTTGTCGCGCCGCACCACGCTGTTGCCGGGCGACATTATCTTGACCGGGACACCTGCGGGGGTCGGTTCGGGCCGCAACGAATATTTAGCGCCAGGCGACCGCGTCAGCGTAGAGGTCGAGGGACTCGGTGAGTTGGTGAATACGATCGTTGACATGATGGAGCCATCAGCATGAGCATGATTCGCGAAATGGTGGAGGACGCCTTCGTCGACCCAACCGCCAAGACCTCTATCCTCAAGCCCTATGTGATGTCTCACGGCACACTGGAATGCAAAGACTTGAGCGCATCGCGGCGTTTTTATGAAGAGTTCCTGGGCTTGGAGGTGGTGCAGCATGGTCAGCGTTCGATGGCGCTGCGCTGCGGCCTCAAGTTTCACGTGATCTGCGTGGCGGTGGGCGACCAGGTACACCCGATGAGCTATTTGACGCATTGGGGACTCGACGTGCGTTCGCGCGAGGCCGTCGACCAGGCCCGTCTTGCGGCGCTTGAAAACACCGAGCGATACGGCATTCGCAAAGTTGCAGATGCGGTGGATCAGCACGGCGTGTACTCTTTTTACATTCAGGATCTTGACTACAACTGGTGGGAGATCCAATACTACGAAGCGGGCTACCAGCACAGCGACATCTTTGACTTCGGTGACGTCTTTACCAGTTCGCTGTCGTCGTCGTCGTGACGGTCGTGAGCAGTCCTGCCATGTTCTCGGTGCGCTTGGAACCCAGCGGACTCGAGTTGTCGGTTCCGGACGGTGGCACGGTGCTGGAGGCGGCGCTGCACGGCGGCGTGTCGATTCCCTACAGCTGCCGCACCGGCATGTGCCGCACTTGCAAGGGCACGCTGGTCTCGGGCCGACTCCACGGCCCAACGGCCCAGGCCGAGGACACCAGTACCAGCGCTGGCACGGAAGCCTCCGCTGGTGAGGTGATGCTCCTTTGTCGCGCCGTGCCACGTTCAAACTGCGTCATACACGTTTCAGAGGCGAAGGTGCTGGAGTTTCAGCCTCAGTTATTCCCGGCCCGCGTTGCCGGCGTCGACAAGCCCGCACCGGAGGTGGCGGTGCTCAGGCTTCGGCTGCCCATGAACCGCAAACTAAGCTTCAGGGCAGGCCAATACCTCGACGTGCTGCTTCAAGGCGGCGGGCGACGCAGCTACTCCATCGCCTCATCCCCCCAAGTTGGCGGCATCACCGACCTTGAGCTCCATGTGCGCCACTATCCGGGCGGGACCTTCTCCGATAGATTGTTCGCCAGTGACCCGCTGAAAGGTATGTTGCAGGTGGAGGCGCCGCTCGGTGACTTTTACTTGCGCGAGGAAACGACCGGCCCGGTCATTCTGCTCGCCACGGGGACCGGCTTTGCGCCGATCCAGGCGATGGTCGAGGACGCGATCCGCTTGGGTCGCACGGCACGTCAAACTTTCCATGTCTATTGGGGCGCTCGCGAAACGGCGGACCTGTATCGCATGGAACGGGCGATGCGCTGGGCCACTGAGGACGCTGGCGTGCACTTCACGCCGGTGCTGTCGGGTGCTGCATCTGCCGACTGGAGCGGTCGGCGCGGCTATGTGCAGCAGGCGGTGATGGAAGATTTCGCAGACCTTGGCCATGCGCAGGTCTATGCCTGTGGTTCTGAGGCGATGGTGGCGTCGGCCAGGCGCGAGTTGGTGAACGCCCGGGGTTTGATTGAGACACAGTTCTTCGCCGATATTTTCTATTCGAGCCGGTGAGGTGTAGGCCTGCCGGGTCTTTTAGGCGGCGCTTCAATCCTCTCCTGAGGCTCGCCCGTGACGGTTGGTGACGCGCTTGCCTTGGATTGTCAAGAGCGTCATCTTTTTGGACTAGAGACAAAAGAAAACAGCATGAAAAAATCATCATCGTTTGCCAGCCCCATGCCCCCTTCATTGCCAGCGGTTTCGACGGAATTGACCCGCCGCACTTGGCTCAATAGCGCCTTGGCCGCTGGTCTTGGGGCCTCGTCGAATTGGAACTCTGCTTGGGGGCAAGAGGATTTCAGTTTTACCCGTCCTCTGCGCATGATCGTGCCTTATCCTCCAGGAGGTGCCGGGGACATCGTGGCGCGTTTGCTCATCAACCGGTTTTCTCAAGCCTTGAATCAACCTGTCGTGGTGGACAACCGCGGCGGGGGTGCTCAGCTCATCGCCACCAACTTGGCGGCCAAAGCCAACCCTGATGGCTACACGTTGTTTTTGGCCAGCACCACCCACAGCATCAACCCGAGTTTGATCAAACAACTCCCCTACGACAGCTTGAAAGATTTCTCTCCCATCACCTTGGTGGCGAGTTCCCCTTTGGTCTGGGTGGTTCACCCCTCGGTTGGGGTGAGCACCATCCCTGAACTCGTGGCCAAAGCGCGCGCCAAACCAGGGAGCATCAATTACGGGTCATCAGGACCTGGGTCGGGTGGGCACTTGGCGGTTGAGCTTCTGAAGAGCATGGCGGGTGTGCAGATGACGCACGTTCCCTACAAAGGGGCAGGGCCAGCATTGAACGACTTGCTCAGCGGTCAAATTCAGGTGGTGTGCACAAGCCCACTGCCGGCCATGCCACACGTCAAGTCGGGTAGCTTGAAGGCCTTGGCAATGACCAGCCCTAAACGCACGGCTCTGGCCCCGGACATTCCCACCGTTGCAGAGTCGGGCTATCCAGACTACCAAGCCACCTTGTGGTATGCCCTGATGGTGCAAGCCAGTGTGCCTCAAGCGGTGCAGGCCAAGCTTTATGACGCGGTGATTAAAACGCTCAAAGGGGGTGATACTGCGGACCAATTCAAAGCGCAAGGGGCCGATGTTGCCGCTTACACCCCACAGATGACCGACGCCTTCATTCGCTCTGAAATGCAGCGCTGGTCAACCCTGATTGCAAACGCACAAATCAAGATTGATTCTTGAGTGCTTGATGGTGAATGAGTTTTGCCTGTTCGGTTTTTAGGTTTTTAGTTTTTTGAGGTGAATGTTGATGTCCAAATTGATACAGCTCTTTAATCCCACCCCAGCGTTGTCGGGTGATTCAGACCTGGCGTCTGCCCTGCCCGGCAGTCCACTGTCATCCATTGCCCAAAGCGAGGTATCCGGCTCCCTGGTGAGCTCAAGACTCAAGGGCTTGGTGGTGGGTTTCATTGACAACGCCAAACCGAATTTTCGATTTTTGGTAGAGGATCTGTCGTCGATTTTGAGCGCCCGGTATGGCGTGGCGCAGGTGCTGGTGCGACAAAAGCGTGCGGCTTCCTTGGCCGCTCCTGAGCCCATGCTGCATGAACTGCTGCACTCATGCGATCTGGTGATCGCGGGCTCAGGCGACTGAGGTTCGTGCACGTCGTGGAGTGTCCATGACAGTGTGCAGGTGAGGCGTGGCGGCAAAATCGGTATGACCGTTTGCTCCAAAGCATTTGTGGCCTTGGGTCGCGCGCAAAGCGCGGCCATGGGCGAGCGAGGCATGCCCATCATTGAAATTCCCCATCCCTTTGGTTCTCGCTCGCGCGAGGAGATACGGGACATTGCACAGTCTTGTGCAGAGCAAATTCACGCCTGGCTTGAACAAGCCCCCACACCATGACGCAAGCACAACGGTTTTTGGCGCTGGAAGACGACTTGGCGGTCATCAACCAGCATTACCAAACCCAACACTGGTCGGATGGTTTGCCCATCGTGCCGCCTACTCTTGAGCGCGTTGAACAGATGCTTTCGTGGGTTGAAGGCAAGCCCCAGGAGGTGGTTGCCCACCTGGCGCCTGGCTTTGGTCCTGCAACGTTTGAACTCATTGCGGTGAATGCGGTGATGGCCGGTTGTCCTGCCAACTTGATGCCCGCCCTGGTGGCCGCTGTGAAGGCTGTTGCGCAAGCCCCCTTTAACTTGCAGGCCGTGCAAGCCACGACCAACCCGGTGGCCGTGTGGGTCTTGCTCAATGGCCCCATGGCGCAGACTTTGGGCTTTAATGCAGGCGTCAATTGTTTGGGCGAAGGCACTGTGGCCAACGCCACCCTTGGGCGTGCGCTTCGTTTGCTGCTTCGAAACGTCGGCGGTGCGTTGCCCGGCGAGATGGATCGCACCACCCATGGGCAGCCTGGGCGCATCAGTTTTTGTTGCGCTGAAAACGCGGCGCTCTCACCTTGGGAATCTTTTCATCAAGAGCGTGGTTACGATCAAAGCGAAAGCGTCGTCAGTGTCGTGGCGGTCGAGGGGACGATGAACATGAACTCCCACAGCAAAGATGCGCTGGAGCTCTTGCGCATTTTTGCGCTCACCATGATCCATCCGCCCAGCAACGAGTACACCCACGGGGGCGAGCCTTTTTTGCTGTTAAGCCCAGAGCACGCGCACATCTTTGCCAGTGCGGGCATGAGCAAAACAGATGTCAAAACCCATTTGTGGGAGATGAGCAAAATGCCGGCGCATTACATGGGCCAAAGAGACTTTGAACGATTGCAAGTCTCCCGCAAAGCCGAATTGGGCGTTGTGGGGCCTGACGACAGAATCCCCATCACCACCCGACCCCAAGAGATTCAACTCGTGGTGGCTGGAGGCGCGGGCACACACACGGTTTATATGCCTTGTTTTGGCAACTCCAGAGCTGTGAGTGAACGCTTTGAGCTTCGAGCTTGAGCACGCCCTAAAAGGCGTGCTCAAAACTCAAGCCTGCGCTTTCAAGTTTTTCCAAATGGCCAGTGCTTAGGAAGAACCACTTTCCGGCTGGTGGGCGGCCCTTGAATATGGTTACCCATGTAGGCTCTGGACTGGTTTCGTCCGGGGTCTCCGGCGATCAAAATCTCCACCATGTCCGGGTGCAAGATCACATGCAAGAGACGATCAGGGTCATCGGACAAAGCATATTCAGGGGCCAAGATGCCGTCAGCGACCAACTTCTCTAAACTGAAGGTCGGGGTGCTGGTCATGCGCGCGTAGTGGGTGATTTGCCGTGCGGTCACTTTGATGTGCTCGTACAAATACGCTCGCACCTGTGCTTTGCTCCACTGCGAGGCGATGACCTTGGCGACACTCGGTCCGGCCACGATCAAAGGATTCCACACGCCGGTTTTAAAGCCCGTGTGCGACCAATAGGTGAAGCTTTGTCCCATGATGTCAGCCCATTGCTGAACATGCACTTGGGCCTGGTCGCCAGCGCTGTACATCGGGGAACTGATGCTCACCACGCTGTGCATGGTCACCACGTTGTCGCTCAAGTCAAAGCCCTTGTCCTGGGCAAAGGTCGTCCAGCCCAACTCTTGAGCGCAGTCTTCGTCTTCGGCCATGGCAGCCAAAAAGCTCTGACCGATGCTGCCTTTGTCGCCGGCACCCGGTGGGATGCGGTAGCCGCAGATGTTTCTCAAAAACATGCGGACAAAACGCCCCACACTGGTGTTGGCTTGTCTGCCAAAACGCATCATGCCTTGGCCGTGGTTGAAGTCGAGCTGCTTGATGATGGGTCCACTCACAATCACCACGGGCTCCCACCCAGGGGTGGAGCCACAGTCTTGGATCCTGAAATGGGGATCCACCATGGCCTCCACCGCAGCGATCAAAATGGGCATGTACTCGGGGCGACAGCCACTCAGAACGCCGGTGACGGCCACCGCATGAAGGGTGGCTTGACGACCCTCTTGCGGAACGACCGCCAAGACCTCAGACGGGTCACGCTCGGTGTAATTTAAAAAGGCCTGAACGCGCTCGCGGGTTGGCGGCACGACGGGCAGCCCATCGGTCCAGAGTTGACGGTAAAAGTGCTCTTGAATCTCTTCAAGGCTGGCCTTCATGATGATCTCACCGGCCAGGGGCTCGAGCTCGGTGGGCGCGGCATCGGGTGCCTTGCCTGTCAAGCCTTGAAGCAACTCAGGGGCCAAATGCTCATTGACTTTTTGCGCCAGCACTGTTTCGCTGTCGACCATGGGTGTACCGGGGTAGACCCCCATCGCCAAGGGCACACCCAGACCTTTGCTCACCACCTGGGCCTGTTTGGTAAAAGCCGAGCCAATGATGCTGACTGTCGGAATGCCTAATTTTTCGATCAAAGCTGCAGCCCGCAACACGGCGGGCGTACAACTGCCTCAGGCGCCTATGCCGACAATGACGGCATCCGCTCCATGGGCCTTTAATTTGTCGGCCAAGGAGGCGGTGACTTCACGTTCACGCGCTCCATGAAAATTACCAAACTCGGTGTAGGGCACAAACTTCACGCCAGGAAATTTTGACTTGATGTACTCGCGCACCATGGGGTAAATGGTCTCACCGCGAAAAATCACATCCCACAATTCGCAAATGACTTTGCCATTCAAATCGGGCAGTCTTGCTGCAGCGTCTCGCTTGTCAATGGCTTTGTTTGAAAGCGGCCACATGACTTCGTAATGGGGCTCAGTGGGATGGGTCATGGTTGGATCTCCTAAAGATGGATGGGGAACGTCAAGTGTTTTTATTTTGGAATTCACATGGAATTTTTGATGCCGGCAGACGTGATGATCTTGGCGTATTTGTCGGATTCACGTTTAAGAATTTCATCAAATTGCGCCGGCGTATTGCCCACCACCGTCATGCCCTCGTTGTCGAGTTTTTCTTTCAGGGCGGGCTGCTTGAGGATCAGCGCAATTTCTTGGCGTAATTTATAAATGACCTCTTTGGGTGTGCCGCTGGGGGCGAGCATGCCATACCAATTGTTCATGTCAAAGCCGGGCAGCTCTTCAGAAACGGTGGGCAAATCGGGTGCGATGGAGGTTCGCTCCAGACTGGTGACCCCCAGCGCTTTCAGCTTACCTGCTTTGATCAGCGGTAAAGCTTGCAACACGTTCATGAAGTAAACCTGCACGACGCCTGCCAGCAGATCATTCACGGCCGGTCCGGCACCTTTGTAGGCGACATGCAGCATCTTGGTGCCAGCCATCAAATTAAAGAGCTCTGCGCTCAAGTGCGGAAGTGAGCCGTTCCCGGCCGATCCCACATTGAGACTGCCTGGACGCGCACGGGCAAGCTCAATGAGCTCTTTAACCGTTTTGACGTTCAAGCCCGGATGGGTGACTAGCACCAAGGGGCCGGAGGCCAACAGGCTGACGGCACTCAAGTCACGGGCTTGGTCATAGCGCAAGTTTTGGTACAGCGAGGGGTTGGCGGCAAAGCCCGCAGGCACCACCAAAAGGGTCAGTCCATCGGGCGCGGCCTTGGCCACGAAGGCGGCACCAATGGTGCCGTTGGCCCCATTTTTGTTGTCCACGTAAACGGGTTGCTGGAAGACTTCACTCAGCTTTTGTCCAATGGCTCTGGACAAAATGTCGGTGCCGCCGCCAGGCGGGTAGGGATTGACAATTTTGATGGGACCACTGGGATAGTTCAACGCAGCCGTGCTTTGGGCCTGCGTCGCGGTGCTCCAGCCCAACACAACCAAGCCCGTCAGGATTCCGCTCAATAGTCTAGAAAACTTGTTCAAGCCAGTCGCCATAAAACACGGTTGTGGTGTTGGTGTCATGATTTTTGATTCAGGGCATCAAGGGCTAATGAGCACTTATTTTGCGTTGTAGTTTGACCTCAATTAGTTTTTGAGATTAGCAGATTCAATGATGAAGTGCAATATTGCTGAGTATGATTTCCAATCGAAAGGTTTGTATTTAACTCAAACTCTTCCGGGTGAAATTTCTGAGGATTCCCTTAAGATTAAATCAGCATGGCGGGCGGTCGATGCGGGCGAGTGCAAGAAGATATGATCGCCCTCAAGTTTGAACAGTCCGCCCTTGGTCAGTGACATCTTGAACTTGTGGCCCCCGCTGAAACGCTCCCAAAGTCCCTGTCTTTTATTTGTCGAATGAATCACCCATTGATCTCGAGTTTAGAAACTGACCCGCGTCGCCATTTGGCTTCCATCGATGAGTTGATCCAAAGCCCTGAGGCCTTGGGTTGGATCAATGAGTTTGGCCGGCCCATCGTTCTCAAAGCGCTTCATGGGGTGATCCAAGACGCACGCGAGGACATCGAGGCGACGCTCAAAGCAAAATCAACACGCGCCTTGAATGAGCTTGCGCCAGAGTCTGATCAGTCCAATACCCCAGTTTCGCGGCAAGAGCACAGGCGTTTGCAAAACAGACAAGACTTGATGCATGCATGCCACCAAAGACTTTTGGCCCAGAGCGAGCCTCATCTCAAAGAGGTCATCAACTTGACGGGCACGGTGCTTCACACCAATTTCGGTCGAGCTTTGTACGCTCAAGCAGCGATCGATGCGGCAACCCTTGCCATGCGGGCGAGCGTGAACCTTGAGTACGACCTGAACACGGGTAAACGAGGTGAGCGTGATGACCATGTGGAGTCGCTCTTGTGTGAGCTCACGGGTGCTCAGGCAGCCACCGTGGTGAACAACAATGCTGCGGCGGTGCTCTTGAGTTTGAGCACCTTGGCTCAGCGCAAAGAAGTCTTACTCTCTCGCGGTGAGTTGGTCGAGATTGGAGGCTCCTTTCGAATTCCTGATGTGATGAAACGCGCCGGGGCGGTGTTGAAAGAAGTGGGCACCACCAACCGCACCCATTTGAAAGATTTCAAAGAGAACATCACCCCCAAAGTTGCTGCGCTCATGAAGGTGCACACGTCCAATTATTCCATTCAAGGTTTCACCGCAGAGGTGAGCGTTGAAGAGCTGAGCCGACTGGCCCAAGCGCATGCACTCCCCTTGATCGTGGACTTGGGCAGTGGAACCTTGATGGACATGAACGTGTTGGGCTTGGCGCATGAGCCCACGGTGGCCGAGGTGATGCGCTCGGGTGCCCATGTGGTGACCTTCAGTGGGGACAAGTTACTTGGTGGACCCCAGTGCGGCATCATTGTGGGAGACAAAGCGCTCATTGAGCGAGTCCGAAAAAACCCACTGCGTCGCGCGCTCAGACTTGACAAAGTGATGATCGCCGCTTTAGAGGCAACTTTGAAGTTGTATTTGAATCCTGAAAAAGTCCAACATGACTTGCCTACTTTGAGACTCTTCAAGCGGCAGGCCGGTGCCATTGAAGCCCAATGCCGAAGGCTCTTGCCGCTGGTGCAAAAAGCGCTGATTGGAAAAGCGCTGGTCTCAATCGAACCCTGTGCGAGCCAAGTCGGTAGCGGTGCTTTGCCTGTGCAAACGATGCCCAGTTTTGCCTTGATCATCAAGCCTCTCAAGCCTCTCAAGCCTCTCAAGCCTCTCAAGTCGATCAAGCCGACGCTGACGATGACGATGAGCGAGCAGGCGTTGGAGCGGATGTTCAGGCAGCTCTCCACGCCTGTCCTGGGGCGCCTGCAAAAGGGCCAGCTGGTGCTGGATTTGCGCTGTTTAGAGGAGCGCCAAGAGCAGCTTTTCTGTGCGGCCCTGTCACCAATGGTGACGACCTCACGGCCCTAAGAAAATGATCATTGCAACTGCAGGGCACATTGATCACGGCAAGACCTCTTTGGTCAAAGCCTTGACCGCGATAGACACCGATCGACTGCCAGAAGAAAAAAAACGCGGCATTTCCATTGAGCCTGGATTTGCGCATTTGAATGTGAATGCGCAGTTGAGTCTGGACTTTGTGGATGTGCCGGGGCACGAAAAATTCATTCATCAAATGCTTTGCGGCTCCTACGCTTGCGATCATCTGTTGTTGATTGTCGCGGCCGATGACGGCGTCATGCCCCAGACCTTGGAGCATTTGTCCATCGTCTCTCTCTTGAGCGCTCAAGGCGCCACCTTGGTCGTGACCAAAGTCGATCGAGTCACGCCTGAACGGGTGTTAGAAGTTCAATCGGCCTCACATGCTTTGCTTGAGAATGCCGGCTTTCGCGAAGCCTCGTGTTTTGCCGTTTCTTGTCTTACCGGTGAGGGTATCCCGGCTCTCAAAGCACACTTGAAAGCCTTGGGTGAAGCGTTCAATCCCAAGATTGCGCAAGATGCTGCGCTGCCACGGTTTTTGATTGACCGGGTGTTCACCTTGGCGGGTTCAGGTACTGTGGTGACGGGCACGCTCATGGCCGGGACCTTGACGCCGGGTGACGACATGGTGCTGATGCCCCACCATCTCAGCACCAAAATCCGCCGCCTTCACCGCCACCATGAAAGCACCACAAAGGTGGTGAGTGGCGAGCGTTGCGCTGTGAACTTGACCCAGCTACAAACATCAGAGATCCAGCGCGGTGACTGGTTGGTGAGCGGGCGTTTGGCGCGGGCAAGTTCAAGCATGACGCTTGATCTCGAACTCTTAACGCTAGACCCCCCCCTTCTTAAACATGGTTCAAGTGTGCATTGGCACCACGGGGCCAGTGATGTGCTGGGAAAGATCTTATGGCCTCAAAACACCACGCTGGTCGCTGGCCGGCGCACGCTGGTTCAACTCAAGTTGCCGGCACCCTGCTTTGCCGTGCACGGGGACCGCTTCATCATCCGGGACCAATCGGCACAAAAGACGCTTGGGGGTGGCCGGGTGATCGATCCCATGGTCGTCGCCAAGCGCCGCGCGCCTGAGCGCAAAGTCGTCATGGAAGCACTCGCGCAAGACACCCCCCAAGCGGCCATGCAGGCCTTGCTGAGCGGCTTGCCTTTTGGTGTCGATTTGAATTGGTTTGAGTCCATCTTTGCGTTGAGGTCTGATGAAGTTTTGGCCTTGCTGCCTGAGGATGTTTGGCAGCCCAAAGCGAATGCCAAAGCAAGGCTTGCGCTGAAGATCCATTGGCTTGACCATCACGCGTTGAAAATGCAAGAGGGACTGAGGAGTTTTCATCAGCAACACCCCACGTGGGTCGGCATGAACAGTGCCACATGGTTGTCTCAGCTCAAGTCGCCGTGGTCGCAGGAGGTGCTGGACGCGCTGCTGGGCTGCTGGGTGCAAAGCGACTGGTTGGTGGTCTCTGGCAACAAAGTCAGGTTGCAAGAGCACCAAGTGGTTGAGCCCGCGCTCGACGCCAAAATGTGGCAAGAGGTGCAGGCTGCCATGATGAAATCCAAGCCCTTGATCCCCAGCGTTCGCGAGTTGTCCGTAGAGCTCAATCGATCCATACACTTGCTCAGAGACTTTTTGAATAGATACGCTCAAAGAGACGATTTGATCAAAGTGACGCCCGAGCGTTTTGCGCTGCCAAGCCTGATGCGGGACTTTGCAAAACATGCCCTGACCTTGGCTGCAAGCCAGCCCAATGCCTGCTTCAGTGCTGCGCAGTTTCGCGATGTATCTGGAGTCGGTCGAACGTTGGCGATTGAAATTTTGGAGTGCTTGGATCGATTGCGGGTGACCCTGAGAACAGGTGGCGACAGGCGGTTTTTGGGATTTGAGAAAATCCCCCTCTTAAGGAGCGTGTCTTGAGCAAAAAATACGATTTGATCATTGTCGGTTCTGGCATGGCAGGACTCTGTTGTGCAAAAGCGGCGCTGGCCAAGGGCCTTCAAGTCGCCCTCCTGGAAGCGCAAATGTTTGGTGGCTTGATCATCAACGTCAATCATTTGGATCCGGGCCTTGGCGACAACGAGTGCAGTGGTGGTGCCGATTTGGCCGCCACTTGGGTGAGCGACTTGAGCGACCTGGGTTTGGACCTCATGTACGAGGGCGCCATCGGCTTGGATTTGACAGACGGTATTGAGTTGCAAACGGCAACAGAAACCCTGCGCGCGCGCGCATTGGTGGTGGCCTCCGGTGCGCGCTTGAAGCGCTTGGGGCTGCCCCGTGAAGAGGACTTGACTGGCAAAGGCGTGTCACAGTGCGCCGATTGCGATGGCCCCATGTTCCACCAGCAAGAGGTGGTGGTGGTGGGGGGGGGTGACTCCGCAGCCCAGGAAGCCTTGGTGTTGGCGCAGTTTTGTTCTCGCGTGCATTGGGTCCACCGCGGTGCTGAGCTCAGCGCGCGAGCTTCGTTGGTGCAAGCCGCTCAAGCCAACAAAAAAATTGAAATGTATTTGCAAACCGAAGTGGTGTCGCTCTTGGGAGACGACATAATCACGGGAGTTGAGCTTAAAAATAGCAGTCTTCAAACCCAGACTTTGCCGTGCCAAGGGTTCTTCGCTTTCGTGGGACTCACGCCCAATGTGGATTGGCTCTGCGGGCAATTGACCTTGTCTCAAAGCGGTGGGGTCTTGGTCAGTGAAAACCTGGCGACGTCTTATCCTGGCATTTATGCCATCGGGGCGGTCAGAGATGGGTTTGGCGGTTTGTTGAAGGACGCCATGGAAGACGCCCAGCGCGTGGTCCATGAAGTCGCTGACCAATTGGGCGAAGATGGTTGATTGAATTGAGGAGGGGATGCGTTCCTGGTGGAGCGGCCGGACTTCAAACCCGGTGAAGGCTGTTATCAGTCTTGCGTGGGTTCGACTCCCACTCCCTTCCGCCCTTTTTTTTGATGACTTAAAGGAACTCCGCATGCTGAACCCAGACCAGAAAAAAGATTTTGACGCGTTGCTGCCCGGGCAGTCGACCGAGGCCGGCGCCAGCCGCCGCACGGCACTGAAAGCCGCCTTGGGCGTGGGCTATGCGGCGGCCGCGATGCCACTGATGGCGCAGACGGCGATCAAAACCTCCTCCGAAGGATTGACCACGGGCGAGATCACTTACGAGGTCAACGGCTTCAAGGTGCCGGCGTTCTTTGCGGCCCCTGTAGGCAAAACCAATTTGCCCGTGGTGTTGGTCATCCATGAGATCTTTGGTGTGCACCAATACATCGCCGACACCGCCCGCCGCTTTGCCCGAGCCGGCTATCTGGCCATTGCGCCTGAGTTGTTTGCGCGTCAAGGTGACCCGGCCATGTACGGGGAGATGGCCAAGCTGATGTCCGAAGTGGTTGCCAAAACACCGGATGCAGAGGTCATGGCTGACCTGGACGGCGCGGTGAACTGGGCGACCCAGCACGGCGGCAACGCAGACAAAGTGGCCATCACTGGTTTTTGCTGGGGTGGTCGCATCACTTGGTTGTACGCGCAGCAAAGTCAAAAGGTCAAAGCCGGTGTCGCTTGGTATGGCCGCTTGGTGGGTGAATCGTCAGTGCTGAACCCCAAGCATCCGTTGGATTTGGCGGCCATGCAAAAGGCGCCGGTGCTCGGCTTGTACGGCGGACAAGACAGCGGCATTCCGCTTGACACGGTCAATCAGATGAAGGTCGCACTGGCGGCCGCGGGCAGTGCCGGCAACGCAGCCGCGAAGGGTTGCGAGTTCGTGGTCTATCCCGAAGTTGGCCACGCTTTTCATGCCGACTACCGCCCTAGTTATCGTGCCGAGGCCGCGCAAGACGGCTTCAAACGCGCGATCGCTTGGTTCAAGTCCCACGGCGTCGCTTGATGGGCTGACCGCAGACGCTGGATAATAGGAATCCATCGTCCGGTTGGCCGCTCTTGGCTACCGGGCTTCTTTGTCGGTCCTTGGTAATTGGCGTTTATATGACTTTGTTGGCAATCCTCACGGCGACGCTGATGGCCGGAGTAGGCAGTGTCTGGCTGGCCGCTTTGCTGGGTTTTGGTATTTTGGCGCGTTACACCCAGCACATGCTCAGCTTGGCCGCTGGCGCTTTGCTGGCCACAGCTTTCATGCACTTGCTGCCAGAGGCTTTTGCAAGCCAGGTCGGCCCTGATCGACTTTTTCCGACCCTGCTGGTTGGCTTGGTTTTTTTCTTTTTGCTCGACAAGGCTGAACTCTGGCACCACGGCCATGAGCACCATCATGCGCACCATCACGAGCATGCCGCCCATGAGCACCGCAGCGGTGGCAGCTGGGCCATCCTGACCGGCGACAGTGTGCATTGCTTTGGCGACGGCGTGCTGATCGCCTCGGCTTTTGTGGCCGACATGCGGCTCGGCGTGGTGGCAGCGCTGGCCGTGCTGATGCATGAGGTGCCGCACCACATGGGTGACTTGGCGGTGCTCCGGCAAGCCAGCGACAACCGTCGCATCGCCTTGTTGAAGGTCTCTCTCGCCGGTGCAGTGACGGCCATGGGCGGTCTGGTCGGCTACTTTTTGGTGGCTCAGCTACATGCTTATTTGCCCTACTTTTTGGCCATCGCCTCCAGCAGTTTTTTGTATGTCGCGTTGGCCGACCTGATCCCGCAACTGCAAAAAAAGCTATCCGCCCGCGAGACCGCGGCACAGATTATTTGGTTGGCGGTCGGTATGGGCATGGTGACGCTGGCCAGCAGCCTGACGCACAGCAGCCATTAAGCCCGGCCTCGGCCTAGGACGGGCAGAGTCGCATCCAACAGCCGCTCGTCTGGATTGAAAAATGCCAACTTACGGGTCCGCGGCAATTGCTTGAGGGCGTACTCAGCACGTAGCGCGTCGCCCTTGCTCGGGTAGCAACGGCAGGCCAGCACCCGCAGCGGCGGATGCGAACGGGTGTAGGCCGCGCCCAAGCCCAGCAGATGTTTGATGAAGCGCTCCACCACGTCGAGCGCCACGCCGGTGTAGAGCGTGCCGTCTGCGCATTCGAGCACATACAGCTGGTAACTTGGGTCAGGCTGGGCCGGCACGGGCTCAGCCTCAGCCTTGCGCGACGGGCCTGGCCGGGTCACTGCACCACTCGCTCCAACTGCCGGCATACAGTGCGCTGCTGCCGAGTCCGGCGATCTCCATCGCCAGCATGTTGGGCAGGGCGCTGACACCGCTGCCGCAATGGTGAACCACCGTGGCCGGGTCGCGCTGACCCAGCAAGGCGGTAAATTCGGTTCGCAATAGTTCGGCTGACTTGAACTTGCCATCAGGCCCGAGGTTCTGGGCGAAGGGGCGGTTCAGGGCACCCGGAATGTGCCCGGCCACCGGGTCCAGTGGTTCGACCTCGCCCTTGAAACGCGGCTTCGCCCGCGCGTCGATCAGTGTTTGTTCGGACCGGCCAAGGCGCTGTACGACCGTGGCCGTATCGACCAAATGCGCCTTCGGCTCGCTCAGCAAAAAAGTCGACTGAAAGTGCGCTGGTTCATCGCCTGACGCGACGGGGCCACCAGCGGCTTGCCACGCTTGTAGGCCACCGTCGAGCACGGCCACGGCCTCGTGGCCGGCCCACTTCAGCATCCACCACAGCCGGCCACAGTAGTTCGCGCCGTTGCGGTCATAGACCACCGCCTGCATGTCGTTGGCAAAGCCGATGCTCGACAGCCAGGTGGCGAAGCGCTGCCGATTCGGCAGCGGATGGCGGCCACCTGACGCGGGTTCATCGGGCCCATGGGCAGTGACGACGCCTTGCTGTCCGAGCAAGCCGTGCTTGGCGCTCAGCGCGCTGTCGAGGGGCGCATGCACCGCCCCGGGAATGTGGCTGGCGGCGTATTGCTGCGCGCCGGCTGCGGGCTGGGTCAGGTCATGGCTGCAGTCAAAAATCATGCAGCGCTGCTGGCTTTTCAGCAGAGTTTGCAGCTCGGAAACAGAAATCAAGAGGGGGTGCATGGGCATTTCTTTCGTCACTGAACGTCATGAAGTTAACGCTGATCTTCGCATTGATTCAGTCCGGTCTCGGGCTTTGCGCTGACAGTCGATCAAGCCGTCGATCCCTGTTGCCGCAGG
>CANCCE010000038.1 GCA_947374505.1 Comamonadaceae bacterium
GTGGTAGCCCACTGTGCCCGGTACTTCCCAATCGAGTTCCGTCGGGAAAGGACCACCGCCAACGCGTGTGCAGTAAGCCTTGGTGATACCCAGGATGTAGTGCAACATGCCAGGGCCGACCCCCGCACCGGCAGCGGCGTTGCCGGCCACGCAGTTGCTGGAAGTGACAAAGGGGTAGGTGCCATGGTCGACGTCGAGCAAAGTGCCTTGCGCGCCTTCAAACAGCAAATTAGCGCCGTCACGGTGGGCGTCATTGAGCTCGCGTGAAACGTCGGCCATCATGGGCTTGAGAAGTTCAGCGTGACGCATGGCTTCGTTGTAGACGGTGTCGAAATCAATCGCCGGGGCGTTGAGGTAACCCGTCAGGATGAAGTTGTGCAGATCCAGCAGTTCACGCAGTTTGGTGGCAAAGCGCTCTGGGTATTTCAAGTCTTGTACACGCAGTGCGCGGCGTGCAATTTTGTCTTCATAGGCCGGCCCGATACCCCGGCCAGTGGTGCCAATTTTGGCCACGCCGGCTTTTTCTTTGGCCGCTTCGCGTGCAATGTCGAGTGCGGCATGGAAGGGCAAAATCAGCGGGCAAGCCTCGCTGATACGCAGCCTAGAGCGCACTTCAACGCCGGCCTTTTCAAGGCCTTCGATTTCTTCAAACAGCTTGGCCGCAGACAACACCACACCGTTGCCGATGTAGCACTTGACGCCGGGCCGCATGATGCCGCTGGGGATCAGGTGCAAGGCGGTTTTAACACCGTTGATGACCAGCGTGTGACCCGCATTGTGGCCACCCTGAAAGCGCACCACACCTTGCGACATTTCGGTCAACCAGTCGACCAGTTTGCCTTTGCCCTCGTCGCCCCATTGAGTGCCGACGACCACGACGTTGCGTCCCGCAACAGCGGCTTGTTTATTTGTCATTCTTAATACTTGCTAAAAAAAGTTGCAAAAAGCGGGTGTGCCGACTCAGCCGAGAGTCTTACTCAACGGCTGAACGGTCCATTGACCAGCCACTTGGGCCAGCTCACGGTCGCAATTAAATTCATTGACTTCATTTTCATGACCAGGCAACACGCAAACCACGGTTTCGCCTCGCGCGCGAAGGTCGGCAATGGCTTGACGCAGCGTCGACTCGACGCCCCATGGTGCACAAACGGCTGCACGCAAAGGCGGTGGGGCCAACACATTGACGAGTTCTTTCAAATCCAGACTGAAGCCGGCTGCTGGCCGCCTGCGCCCGAAAATAGCACCGACTTCGTCATAGCGACCACCCCGGGCAAGTTCAGCACCTTGGCCGTAAATGGCAAAGCGCGTGCCACTGTAATAAGCGTAGCCACGCAGATCCGCCAGATCAAAACCGACCTTGACAGCAGCCCCGAAGTTGGCGACGTGCGAGGCTAGCCAGCGCATATCTTGCAAGGCTGCTATAGCGGCAGGAAAATCTTTTAAATGTTTTTCGGCTTCGGCCAAAACTGTCTCATCGCCGTAGAGTTGCAGCAATGCCTTCAAAGCTTCAGCAGATGCTCGAGAAATACTCGGTTGCGACGCAAGCAAACTAGTCAACTCGCTGGCATCTTTGGACGCCAAGGCTGCATGCAAATGCGACAAAGTCCCGGCACCGATGCTGGAACCTGTCAAGAGACTGCTGACAACGCGCACGTCAGCCATGTCGATAGACAGCGGTCCAACACCGGCAGCGCTCAATCCTTCGAGAGCCAGCAGTTGAACTTCCAAATCGGCTTCGAGCCCAGCGTGACCATAAATTTCAGCGCCCAATTGCAAGGGCTCGCGGGTAGCGTGCGGACGCTCAGCACGTGTGTGCAGTACCGGTCCGCAGTAGCACAGACGCGCAACGCCATTGCGGTTCAGCAGATGGGCATCGATGCGGGCCACTTGGGGTGTTGTATCGGCACGCAAACCCAGGGTGCGACCAGACAGCTGGTCGACCAACTTGAAGGTCTGCAGGTCGAGGGCTTCTCCAGTCCCTGTCAGCAAAGACTCGAGATGTTCGAGCAGCGGCGGCATGACCAGCTCGTAGCCGTAACGACGGGCTGTGTCTAGAAAAAGACGTCGGAGTTCTTCAATGTGACGCGCCTCTGAGGGGAGGACATCGGCAATTTGATCCGGCAATTGCCATGATGACGACCAAGCGGGCATGCGTATTTAGGATGAGCTGTAAAAGCAGGATTTTACCGGTGCTTCGAGCCGATTTGGGATGAGCTTGCCGGAAAAGCTTTGTCAGCAGCTTCACGACCGCCATCTGGCGCTAAAAGAGACGACATTCAGCGCCCATTTCTGGCGAGACCCCCACCCCAAGCGGGGCAAGGTGCCGATCTCATTCAGAAATTATTTTTTGGCGGCTGCACCGCTGCCCGAACTCCGCATGGCCTTGAAAAAGTCAGACGATGGATCAATCACCATGACATCGCTCTTTTTGTCAAAGCTGGCCCGGTACGCATCCAGGCTGCGATAAAACTGAGCAAACTGCGGGTCACGACCGAATGACTCGCTGTAAATACCCGTCGCTTGGGCATCGCCCTCGCCCTTGACCTTCTGGGCTTCCCGGTAGGCATTGGCAACAGTGACGGCTACTTGGCGGTCAGCATCAGCGCGAATTTTCTCGCCTTCGGCCGCACCAGTGGAGCGCAACTCGTTGGCGACCCGCTTGCGCTCAGCCTCCATACGGCGGTAAACCGACTCGGTGATGGATTCGACATAGTCGACGCGGGTGATGCGCACGTCGTTCACATCAATGCCCCAAGGTTGCGCACCGCGCACAACCTTCAACACCTCAGACTTCACATCGGCCATCAAGGTCTCCCGCTGGGACGACAACAGCTCTTTAACAGTCCGCTTGTTGATCGCTTCCTGGAACGCATTGCGAACCACGCGGTTCAACTGAGTGGCACCTGCACGCTCATCGAGACCAACATTACGGATGTACTCGGAGGGCTGCGTGATGCGCCATTTGACATACCAGTCGATGATCACACGTTGCTTTTCAGCCGTCAGCATCGGCTCTGAGTCCGTGCTGTTCAATGTCAGCAGACGCCTGTCGATATAGGAAACATTCTGAAATGGCGGCGGCAGTTTGAAGTTCAGGCCCGGCTCCAGAATAACTTCTTTGATCTGCCCGAGGGCATAAACAACGCCGAATTGGCGCTGGTCGACCACAAACAACATGGAACTGACCAATGCCAGTGCCACCAGCAGCGAAGAAGCAATAAATCCAACTCTGTTCACAATAATTCCTTAACGGGTACGTGATGTGTCACGGGCGCGTGTGTCAGCGCTGTTCGAAGGGACAGAGTTCATTGGCGGCAGCACAGCAGCGCTAGAGGACTCTGTGGCTGGTTTGGCTGTGCTGCCCTGCCCGGCCGCCTGCATCAGCTTATCGAGCGGGAGATACAACAAGTTGGAACCCTGCTTGGAATCGACCAGCACTTTGGTCACATTGGTGTAGACCTGCTGCATGGTGTCTGTGTACATGCGATCACGCGTCACCTGTGGAGCCTTCTGGTACTCGGTCAGCACAGAACGAAACCGCTGCGCATCACCTTGGGACTGGGCGACTACCCGAGCCTTGTAGGCTTGAGATTCTTCTTGAAGGCGGGACGCCGAGCCAATAGCGCGAGGAACCACGTCGTTGGCATAGGCTTGGGCCTCGTTCTTGGCTCGTTCTCGCTCTTGGCCCGCACGGAGGACATCGTCAAATGCGGCCTGAACCTGCTCGGGCGGACGCACACCGCTTTGCTGCAAGTTGATCGCTACCACTTCAACGCCAACTTTGTAGTGGTCAAGAATGCCCTGCATCAGAACGCGAACGCGCGGGCCAATCTGATCGCGCTCCTCGGAAAGAGCAGAATCCATTTTCATTTTCCCGACCACTTCGCGGACGGCTGTTTCAGCTGCTTGCACAACGGTCGCGGAAGGATCACGGGTCTCAAAAAGATAAGCACGGGCATCGCTCAAGCGATATTGCACAGCAAACTTGATCTCAACAATGTTCTCGTCTTCAGTCAACATAGCCGACTCACGCAAGCCCGTAGCCTTGATGATGTTGTCGCGGCCAACGTCAACTGAACGGATCTGTGTGACCACCACCATCTCATGACGCTGAACCGGGTACGGCAGACGCCAATTGAAACCAGCGCCGACGGTTGAGTTGTATTTTCCGAACTGAGTGATGACGGCCTGCTGACCCTCTTGCACAATGAAAAAACCGGTGCCGAGCCAGATCAGAACAGCAACCGCGCCAATCAAGCCAACGCCCACACCGGCGGATTTCATATCAGGCTGAAATCCACCAGGACCACCCGCATTGCCACCGCCACCGCCGCCACCTTGTGAACGGTTGCCCCCGCCCTTGTTGCCCCCAAAAAAACCGCCCAATTTACGGTTGAAGTCACGCCACAGTTCATCCAGATCAGGCGGGCCTTGATTGGCACCCTGAGCCTTCGGTCTCTGTGGGGGATTGACCGGCTTTGCCTCTTCAGGTCCGGCGTTGGGTTTCGATTCGTCAGAAGATCCGGACGATTTGTCCTCATCGCGCCCCCAACGTGGATCGTTCAAATTGAACATGCCAAGCACGCGCTGTTTCAGCCGTCCGGGGAAGGCCGTTACCGTCTGCAGTACAGGAATCAGATTCATGGGGCAAATTCTCTAGTTTTGGATAACTTTGACATTGTGCCTAATCAGGCAACAGTCTCATCGGTATGGGGACTCTCATCCACAGGTAAGGTGCCAGCATATCTGGCGAGGACTTGCCGCAACAAAGGCAACCCCTCGCCTGTCTTGGCACTCACGAATACTCGCTCAAGGGGTCTGGCGGTCTCAGAGACCGGATCGTTCACTTCGAACATATCACTCATCTGGAGGGGCCAACGGTCTTTTTCAATGGCGTCCAGCTTGTTAAAGACCAAGAGTTGTGGAACTTGGTCGGCACCAATTTCAGCCAGTACGCGCTGAACCTGCTCAATTTGCTCCAGGTAGTCAGGGTTGGAGCCATCGACTACATGCAGCAGCAAGTCGGCCTCAGCGGCCTCTTGCAGCGTGGCTTGAAAAGCATCGATCAAACCGTGTGGCAAGTCGCGAATAAAACCAACCGTGTCCGACAGCGAGACGGAGCGAGCGGCATCACCCAAGTACAGCTGACGCGTGGTGGTGTCGAGCGTGGCAAAAAGCTGGTCGGCAGCGTATGCACGCGCTTTCACAAGGGCATTGAACAGCGTTGTCTTGCCAGCATTGGTGTACCCAACCAACGAAATGGTGAACGAGTTGCGACGATCACGCTGTTTGCGTTGCGTCTGCCGCTGGCGTTTAACTTTGGTCAATCGCTCTTTGGTGCGCTTGATCGATTCACTGATCATGCGTTTGTCGAGCTCGATTTGCTTTTCGCCCGGCCCACCGCGCACACCGGCACCGCCGGTTTGACGCTCAAGGTGCGACCAGCGCCGAACCAGCCTGGTCGACAGGTATTGCAGCTTGGCCAGCTCGACTTGCAATTTGCCTTCGTGACTGCGCGCACGCTGCGCAAAAATCTCAAGGATCAACAAGGTCCTATCATTGACCGGCATGTCCAGCGTGCGTTCGAGGTTTCGCTGTTGGGCCGGGCTGAGTGATTGGTCAAACAAAATCTCGGTGGCACCGTATTCACGGGCTGTCATCTTGATTTCTTCGGCCTTGCCAGTGCCTACAAAAAGCGCCGCATCGGGCGCTTTTCGTTTGCAGGTCATGCGTGCGACCGGCAGCATACCGGCGGTTTGCGCCAACAGACCGAGCTCTTCGAGCTTGTCATCAAAATTAGCATGCCCAAAATCCACCCCGACAAGCAGGACAGAGGTTGACGCTGCGGGACGCGTGTCCACCGAGCTCAGCTTGCAGGGCCCTCTTCGGATTCGGCCGTGGAGAAATTAACGGCACGTCCGGGGACGATGGTTGAAATAGCGTGCTTGTAGACCATCTGCGTGACAGTGTTGCGGAGCAACACGACGTATTGGTCAAAAGATTCAATCTGGCCTTGCAACTTGATGCCGTTGACGAGATAAATCGACACAGGTACGTGCTCACGGCGCAAGGTGTTGAGGAAAGGGTCCTGCAAGAGCTGACCTTTGTTGTTGTTATTGCTCACGATATTCTCCGTGTACTAGAGTAGTTGTTTAAGACTCTTTACCTTACCACAGCACTACAGGGAAAACCTGTAGGCCTAGTCCGAATCTTTGTCGGTGAAGGGGTTTGTTGACGTCTTCATTTGAATCCGCATCGGCGTGCCGACCAAGTCGAACTCCTTGCGAAAGCGCCCTTCTAGGTAGCGCTTGTACGACTCGCTGACATGCTCCAAGGAGTTGCCGTGGATGATGATGATCGGTGGGTTCATGCCACCTTGGTGAGCGTAGCGCATCTTCGGACGGAACATACCCGATCGCTGCGGCTGTTGGAACTGAACCGCCTCCAGCAGCAAACGCGTGAGGACCGGCGTAGACATCTTGCGGTTGGCCGAAGCATGGGCTTGGATGATAGATTTCCAAACCGGTGCCAAGCCCTGGCGTTTGATGGCAGAGATGCGGTGGATCGCGGCAAACTTCAGAAAACCCAGACGCGTCTCCAGCGAGCGCTCCAATGTTTCGCGCTCGTAACTGTCAACAGCATCCCACTTGTTGATGGCCAGGACCACAGCCCGACCCGACTCCAGAATGTAGCCGGCAATGTGGGCGTCTTGATCCGTCACACCTTGCGTAGCGTCCAACAGCAGCAACACAACATTTGAATTCTCGATAGCCTGCAGTGTCTTGACGACAGAGAACTTTTCGATCGCTTCAAAGACCTTGCCTTTGCGGCGCAAGCCGGCGGTATCGATCAACTCAAATTTTTGACCGGCACGCTCAAACGGCACCGAAATGGCATCGCGGGTGGTGCCTGGCAAATCGAAAGCCACCAAGCGTTCCTCGCCCAGCCACGTATTGATGAGCGTAGACTTGCCGACGTTGGGACGTCCGGCAACAGCGAGCTTGATAACGGCGGGGTCTTCGGCTTCAGCAAGTTCATCCGGATCAGGCAGTTTGAGCGGCTCCAAGGCCATGTCGACCAGCATCCGCATGCCTTGACCGTGCGATGCAGAAACTGCCAGCACTTCACCCAAACCGAGTTCAAAAAACTCAGACAGCTGCACGCCACCCTCTTGCATCCCTTCGGCCTTATTGGCGGCGAGTAATGTGGGAATGCCCAACTTGCGCAGGTACTTGGCAATGTCGTGGTCCTGTGCGTTTAAACCAGCACGGGCATCGACCACGAAAATAACGACATCGGCTTCAGCCACCGCTTGACGGGTTTGCTTGGCCATTTCTTTGTAAATGCCAGAGGCGGCATCCGGCTCGAAACCACCCGTATCGATCACGATGTAGTCGTGCGTCCCTAGATTTCCATTGCCATAGTGACGATCGCGCGTCAGGCCAGCGTAGTCGGCCACGATCGCATCCCGCGATTTGGTCAGGCGGTTAAAAAGCGTCGATTTGCCCACATTCGGGCGGCCCACCAGGGCAATTACAGGTTTCATCAAAAATCTTGTTACGGGCTGCTTGTGCGCCTGCTTATTGGGGCTGAAAGCCGAAAATAGTGCCAGCGCGGGTGACCACCACCAGCGTTTCGCCGACCAGCATCGGGGTGGCGATGATGGCTGAGCCATCGGTTGTCAGACGATTCAGCAGAGCACCGTTTTCGCGCGACAACAAATGAACGAATCCTGATGCATCGCCGATGGCAACAGAGCGCCCGACGACACGGGGAGCTGTCAAACCACGGTAGCGCAATTGTTCACTGCGCCAACCGGCTTCACCATCGACGCGCTGCCATGTGACAACCTTGCCATCCGACTCGACCGCAAAGACCAGACGCTCATCGCCGTCCAGTCCAACATTGCCATCCGCCGCTTTGGTCCACTGCAAAATTCCCCGTGCGGCGTTCACACAGCCTACGCTGGCTTGAAATGCGCGCACACACACCACATCATTCAAGCGGCTCACCGGACCGACCAAATCGACCAATCGCTCGACGTCATTGATACCGCGCGGTGAAGCGATGGGTACTTCCCACCGGACGCTGCCGTTGGCAGGATTCAAACCGGTGAGACGGCCCGCGAGGCCAGCCACCAGGGTGTCGCCGACGGCCAATAAAACGCCCGCTTGACGCAAGACCAAGGGCTCAGTCGGTCGTTGCTGCATCCAAAGCTTACGACCGTTATTGCCATCAAAGGCATGAACCGCACGGTCAGCCGTCAGTACAAAAATACGCCCACCCGCGACGAATGGGGCGGTATAGGCTTGCGCGGTCAACTTCTCGCGCCAAATTTCACGTCCGTCGACAACGGCCACTAATTCGTTGCCCTGTGTCACGACAGCGGCGACTCGTCCATCACTCCCGACACCAGCCGCCAACGGAGTAGCAAGGTTCAAACGCCAAACGTCATGACCTGTGCGGGCATCGATGGCGGCAACCAGACCGTCACTCGCTGCGGCATACAAGGTGGTGCCCGAGACGTTCACCGCCAAGGGAAAGTTAACGGCACCGAGACGCGCGGTCCAAACTTGCTGAACCGGAACGACCGGCACAACGGCTTTGAGTTCAGTTGGTTTGGGTTTGTTAGCGCCACCCGAACAAGCGGCCAGCAAGACAAGCGCCAAGCCGGCAATCGGCAAACGCCAAGCGCGGCCATGCGGGAAAGACCCGAGCGCGCTGAACGAAGAAAAGAGAACTCGCTTCATTTTGTGGACTCGCTGACAGGCGCAACACTGACTGACACCGCGTTGGCCGCACCCACTGGGTCTACACCCAAAGCATTGAGCTTGACCTCGACCAAACGGCGGTATTCAGAGCGCTCATCAAATTCTTTATAGGCCGTCTGATATTCAGCTTTGGCTTCAGCCTTTTTCCCCTGCGCCGCCAAAATATCGCCCCGGCGATCGGCCGCTAAAGCGGAGAATGATTTGGGCATGACACCCGACACTTGTTTCAACGCATCATCGTAAGCTTTGGCTTCGAGCAAAATACCCGACAAACGCAGCTTGGCGATGCTCTGGTAGCCTTCGTCTGCGGCCTTGGTAGCGACCCAGCCCAACGCACCCTTGGACGCATCGAGGTTGCCTTTGTCGTAATAAACACGCGCGGCCAACAGAGCAGCCTGCTCCGCAAAGGTGGTCCGGCCGTAACGTTCCTGCATGTCAGACAAGGAACGATCGAGTTTGGGCATATCGCCGGCCAAAGCGGCGCGCTCCACCTCGTCATACATGACGGCGGCTTGTGTAGCCTGGCTGCGCTGCCAATAGTGGTAGCCATTCCAAGCGGCCACAGCGCTGAATACCACGATCAAAGCCCAGGTGATGGCATTGCCGTAGCGCTTCCAGAAATGCTTCAACTCAGCGAGTTGTTCCTGTTCTTCGAGGTCCAGATGTTTTGCCATGGGTCTTGTTCACGATGCCGAAAGAAAGATGGATTGTAGAGGCCGGGGTCTGTTCAGCCGCGCAAGATCGCTGCCCAAGAGGCTGCTTCGTCAAGTTTGCGCAAGGACTGCTCGGGCGCGGCCTCAGCTTTGCCGCCGCGCAGCGGCTTGACCGCTACGCAGCCGCTGGCCAATTCGGTCTCGCCAAAAATCAAGGCGAAACGCGCGCCGCTGGCGTCGGCTTTTTTGAATTGCGACTTCATGCTGCCCATGCCTTCTGTGCCTGATCCGGCACTGGCGTGCATTTGCACACTCACGCCTTGTGTCCGCAGCGCTTGCAGGGTCTGCAAAACCACCGGCACTGCGGCAGCGTCGGGAACGATTGCATAAGCGTCGGGCACCAAGACCGGTATGGTTTGGCCGGTCTCTCGGACCAGTTCGAGCACGCGCTCAACACCCAGCGCCCAACCCACGGCAGGCGCAGCTTTGCCGCCGATCTGCTCGATCAGGTAGTCATAACGGCCACCGGCGCACAAAGTACCTTGCGCGCCCAGTTGGTCAGTGACGAACTCGAACACCGTGAGGTTGTAATAATCGAGCCCGCGCACCAATCTGTGGTTCAGTGTCCAAGGCACGCCATTGGCATCGAGGATGGCTTTGAGGGCGTCAAAGTGGGCCAGTGAGACCGCGCCCAGAAAGTCGATCAGGCGCGGTGCGCTCTCGACCACGGCTTTCATAGCTGGATTTTTGGTGTCCAGAATGCGCAACGGATTACTGTGCAGACGACGCCGCGCATCTTCGTCGAGCATGTCAGCATGCTGCTCAAAGTGGGCGATCAGCTGCTCCCGGTGCAGCGCCCGCTCCTCAGGTTGGCCGAGGCTGTTGATCTCCAACCGCCAATCGGTGATGCCGATTTCTTTCCACAAAGCCGCAGCCAGCAAGATCAGTTCGGCATCGACTTCCGGGCCACCAAAGCCCAAAGCTTCAGCACCGATTTGATGAAACTGGCGGTAACGACCGCGCTGCGGACGCTCGCGGCGAAACATCGGGCCCATGTAGTAAAGCCGCTTGCCGCCTTCGTACAGCAGGTTGTGTTCGGTCACAGCGCGCACCACGCTGGCGGTGTTTTCAGGGCGCATCGTCAGAAAGGCATGGTCGCCATTTTTGTCAGAGCGGTCTTCAAACGAATACATCTCCTTTTCGACAATGTCCGTGACCTCACCGATGCCGCGCACAAAGAGTTGTGTGTGTTCCAAAATCGGCGTACGAATGTTGCGATAGGCGTAGCGGGCCATCAGCTCCCGGACTTTGCCCTCTAACCATTCCCAGCGCGCCGATTCAGGCGGCAATATGTCGTTCATGCCTTTGACGGCAAGCAGTTTTTCAGCCATGTTTTTTTATGCAGCCTCGGTCGTTGCAGTGCTGCGACCGAAGCGATTTTCAATGTAGTTTTCGACGATGACCTGGAACTCTTCGGCGATGCGATCGCCGCGCAGTGTCATGCGCTTTTCGCCGTCAATGAAGACGGGCGCGGCAGGCGCTTCACCAGAACCCGGCAGACTGATACCAAGGTCGGCATGTTTGCTTTCGCCAGGGCCGTTGACGATGCAACCCATCACGGCTACTTTGAGTTTTTCAACACCAGGGTATTGCTCACGCCAGACCGGCATTTGCCCGCGCAGAAAATCGTCAATCTGTTTCGCCAGCACTTGAAAAGTGTCACTGGTGGTGCGCCCGCAACCGGGGCAAGCGGTCACGCTCGGCACAAAACTGCGCAGACCCAGCGCCTGCAAAATCTCGGAGGCGATCAACACTTCTTGTGTGCGTGACTCGCCCGGTTGCGGCGTCAGTGAGACGCGAATCGTGTCGCCAATCCCCTCTTGCAACAAGATGCCAAGCACCGCAGCTGACGCCACCGTGCCCTTGGTTCCCATACCAGCTTCAGTCAGGCCCAGATGCAAGGGATGCTGCGTGCGCTTGGCAAGCTCGCGGTAGACCGAGATCAGATCTTGCACGCCGCTGACCTTGCAGGACAGCATAATTTGTTCATGCGCCATGCCCATTTGTTGGGCCAGTGCGGCAGAGTCAAGCGCCGACGTGATCAGCGCTTCGTACATCACTTGCTTGGCATCCCACGGGCTGCTTCGCGTGCTGTTCAGGTCCATCAAACTCGCCAGCAACTCTTGGTCAAGGCTGCCCCAGTTGACACCAATGCGCACGGGTTTGTTCCAACGCACCGCCGCTTCAATCATCTGACCAAACTGCTTATCGTGCTTGTTGCCCTTGCCGACATTGCCGGGGTTGATGCGGTACTTGGAGAGCGCCTCAGCGCAAGCCGGGTAATCGGTCAACAGCCGGTGGCCATTGAAGTGAAAGTCGCCTATCAGGGGCACGTCAATGCCCATGCGATCAAGCTGATCGCGGACATGCGGCACGGCCTCGGCGGCCTCTGGCGTGTTGACCGTGATGCGGACCATCTCAGAACCTGCCACAGCGAGTTCCTTGATCTGGATGGCGGTACCGATGACATCCACCGTGTCAGTGTTCGTCATCGACTGCACACGCACGGGGGCGTCACCGCCCACAGTGACCACACGCGAACCCCAGACCACTCGGGCCTGGGCAGAGCGACGGGCCAGTGGCTCGGCGGATTCAATCGGGAGGCAAGGCTGCACTTTTATTTCACCTCAAATCGAGCGACGTTGTCGCGGGTGACCGTGGCCAGATCAAACGACTGACCGCGAATTTGTACGGGGGTCACATCAGCGCGTCCCACAATGACGCTCAAGGGTAACGCGCCCGTGGCACCGGCTACTTCGCCGGCGACCAGCCTACGGCGTAGCAAAACAACGTTCTTAGCGTCGGTCACCTCGACCCATGAGTCAGCAGTTGGTTTAAAAACCACTATTCCGGTGCTGGGCGGCGTTCCAGTCTGGACACCTTCCGTCACCGGCAGAACAGGGGCAGAAACGACAGCCGATGAATTCCCCGTCGCAGCGCGTGGGTCAATACCGGGAGCCTCTAACACTTGATCAGGCGGAGCTGGTTCAAGCGCCATCACAGGCAAAGGCGGCGTGCTCATAAGATCACCATCGACCGACTCGGTTTTGGACATTGAAAAATCGAGTGGCGGTAACCATATCAAGACCAATGTACCCAACACAAGCAACAAACCGCCAATGATGGCGGGCCGTGAAAGTGTGCCGAGAAAGGTTGGCCGACTGGTTGAAATAGTCGCTGCATCAACGACACGTCGGTGCTCGACCCGGTGGCCGGGAAGAAGCGTCGATTGACTGGGTAACATTTGAAGAATTTCTGTCGGGTCAATCTTCAGCGTGCGACACACGCTGCCGGCCAAAGCTCTTACAAAAACGGCGTCTGGCAAGAGCTCAAAACGATCAGCCTCTAAGGCCTCGAGCTTTTTAACAGGCACCTTCAGCGAAACGGCTAAAGCGGCAATATGCAGGCCTGAGGCTTCGCGTGCACGGCGAATCAGCGCACCAGCTGTGACAACAGGTTCAGCGATGGCCAACGTTTCGTTTGAGTTTGAATCCGTGATTTGATCAGTGTCTTCAGTCATGCAAAGCCCCTTTTTCGTAAGCGATCAATTCGCGCGATTCTGCAAAACCAGCGCGAAGCAAATCAGCCAGTGCAGTCACTGCCTTTGGGTTGTTCAGCTTCTGCTCAATTCTGATGCCTAACCACAATGTCTCAGCATTGGCCAAAGGCCCCTTGTTGAGTTGATGCACATACAGCTGTGCAGGCTGAAAATCACCCCGGTCATACAGCAATTGCGCCAAGTTATAAAGGGTCACCGGATTACCTGCATCCAGTTCGTAAGATCGAGACAAACTGATCTCAGCTTCGCGAAGCTGCCCCGAACGTAACTGACACAGACCCTGCGCCATCCAGCTTTTTGCCGCAAAGCCGTAGGCTGGATTGGAAATTGCTTGGGCGAAAAAGGTCTCAGATGCATCGTATTGCGCCTGCTGGCACAGCAACCAAGCGTAGTTGTGTGCCGCATCGGCATCCAGCGGGTTGACGGCCAATGCGCGTTGAAAACTGCCAGATGCTAAAGGCAAGTTATTCAAACGCTGATAGGCCAGGCCCCGCAAGTTGTAGGCGTCTGCATTCGTCGGATCAATGGCAATCGCCTGCTTTATTTCATCGAGCGCAACGCGGGTTTGGCCTTGCTGGAAATAGGCCAACGCCAACTCGAGCCGAATGCGTGCCCGACGCTGGTTTGGCGTTTCGTCAGACTCCGTCAGAAGATCTGCGCGAACCGACGGGTGGACAGACACCTTCAGCCCAGTGAGATCTTGCGCGCAACCGGACAACCCAACTGCCAGAGCGCAGACAAGTCCGCGGCTAAGCGTGGCACGCAGGGTCATGGCTGATTCACCGGTGCCACGACAACCTTGATCCCAGCCAACATGCCTTGTCGCTGAGTTGCCATGCGCTTTTGCACATCGGTGCGGTCTTGCACATCGCCGGCGAGTTGCCCGCAAGCGGCGTCAATGTCATCGCCACGGGTTTTTCGCACAGTCGTGACGATGCCTGCATCCAGCAAGATTTTGGCAAACGCTAAGACCTGCGGCATGGCCGAGCGTGTCAAGCCTGAAGCCGGAAACGGATTGAAAGGAATCAAATTGAACTTGCACGACAACCCATCCACCGCGTGCTTTCGCATCAACGCAACCAGTTGGCGCGCATGTTCTGGCTGGTCGTTCACGCCGTCGAGCATGCAATATTCAAAGGTGATGAAGTCGCGTGGTGCAAACACCTGATAACGGGCGCAGGCCTGCAACAACTCAGCAATCGGGTATTTGCGGTTCAGCGGCACCAGGTTGTCACGCAAAGTGTCATCAGGTGCATGCAGCGACACCGCCAATGCCACTGGGCAGTCTTGCCCGAGCCGATCGATCATCGGCACCACGCCCGAAGTTGACACCGTGACGCGGCGGCGCGAGAGCCCGTAAGCGTGGTCGTCGAGCATGACGCGCAAGGCTGGCAACAACTGCGCATAATTTTGCAGCGGCTCGCCCATGCCCATCATCACCACGTTGGAGATGACGCGCTCTTGTTTGCCCAAGTGCTGACGCAAGAAGTGTTCGGCAAACCAGAGCTGTGCGGTTATTTCAGCAGTGCTGAGGTTGCGACTGAAGCCTTGGTGACCGGTCGAGCAAAAACGGCAACCCACGGCGCAGCCGGCTTGGGATGAAATGCACAAGGTACCGCGGTCAGCCTCCGGAATGAAGACGGTCTCAATGACATCGCCCGCACCAACGTCGAACAACCACTTGATCGTGCCGTCAGCAGAATCGTGACGCGACAGCACGGTGAGAGCCTGAATGTGCGCCTTGCCAGCGAGCTTGCTGCGCAGAGACTTGGCCAGATCGGTCATCTGCTCAAAGTCAGTGGCGCCGCGCTGATGAATCCAGCGGAACAGCTGGGTCGCGCGGAAACGCTTTTCGCCGAGTTGCTCGCAAAATGCGGCCAAGCCATCAAGGTCAAAGTCGAGAAGATTAGTGGTCATGACAGGGTCGCCTTTGTGCACTGGAAATTACCCGCGCCGAAAGGCCGAACCTGCCACCCACGAAAAGAAGCCCCAAGCCTGCAACGACCCGGCGACGGGAAGTGATGCTGTGGGGCCGACATATCAGCGTGTGTAAATATTCATGCCTGCGAAGAAGAAGCTGATCTCGACTTGCGCTGTTTCAACAGCGTCAGAACCGTGAACGGCATTGGCATCAATGCTCTCAGCAAAGTCAGCGCGGATGGTGCCTGGAGCGGCTTTTTTCGGGTCAGTAGCGCCCAACAAATCGCGGTGCTTCAAGACAGCGTTTTCACCTTCGAGGGCTTGGATCATCACTGGACCGGAGACCATGAAATCAACCAAGTCCTTGAAGAATGGACGCTCGCGGTGCACGCCGTAAAAAGCTTCGGCTTCGCCGCGTGACAGATGCACAAACTTGGCCGCCACAATTTTCAAGCCAGCAGCTTCGAAACGTGCGTAGATCTGACCAATGACGTTCTTGGCGACAGCGTCAGGCTTGATGATGGAGAGAGTACGTTCGATAGCCATGAGAGTTCCTTAACTTTTGAATTTTCGAGGGAGTGTTCAGAATGAACAAAGCCTAAGAGTTTAACCTGAGCGCAGCGTCGATGTGTGCCAGAGAGCGAGCGAAGAGACCTTGAAGTTCAGCGGTTTCCACTTCGACCACCGCCACCGCCACTGCCGCCACGGTTGTTGCCACCACCACGGCGTGGGCCGCCGGTGCCACCACCGCCAAAACCTCCCCCACCCCCGCCGCTGCCGCCATAACCACCGCCACCCCCACGACGCTGACCTTGCCCCTGAGCTTGGCGCTGTCTGGTGAAGGTTTCAGCACCGATATAGCCAAAAGAGGTTTTCATCGGGTCCGGTTGAGACCCCCCAGGCGGGTTGTCTGAGCGAGCCGAACGATCGCCGCCGCGCGACTGGCCTTGCCGACCACCATTGCCGCCACCACCGCCAAAGTTACCCTGCCGTGGGCCGCCTGGGCCGGGACCTCTGCCTCGGCCGGCATCTTGCCGTTGTGGCGGTGGTTGCAAATCGTACGGCTCTGGCGCGTCTTCCCGCTGCGCATCGCCGGACTGACGCTGAATGGGCGCTCCCCGATTAGCGCCGCGCGAACGTTCTTGCCGTGGACCGCGCCCTGTGCGACCCTTGCCAGGGGCCCCATCCGCTTGACGCGGTGGGCGTGGATCGCCACGCGACTCAGATCGGCTTAACGCATTCGTCAGCGCTGCAATGTCGTTTTCATCGAGCTCGACGAAAGCCCCACGTTTCAGGCCGCGCGGCAGCATGACTGCGCCATAGCGAATGCGAATCAAACGGCTGACAGCGTGACCGACCGCTTCAAACATACGGCGCACTTCGCGGTTCCGGCCCTCAGAAATCGTTACCTTGTACCAACAGTTGGCGCCCTCGCCGCCGCCGGCTTCAATGCTGCCGAACTGAGCGATGCCGTCATCGAGTTGCACACCTTCAAGCAAGCGTTTTTTCTCTTCGTTGTTCAATGCCCCCAGCACCCGCACAGCGTATTCGCGCTCCAAACCAAATCGCGGATGCATCAGTTGGTTGGCGAGTTCTCCAGAACTGGTCAACAACAACAAGCCTTC
>CANCCE010000039.1 GCA_947374505.1 Comamonadaceae bacterium
TCTTTGTCGGCCGTTTGAGCGGCCAACTCTTGAGCCCAGTACAAGGACAGGTAGAACTGGCTGCCGCGGTTGTCCAGCTGGCCGGTTTTCGGTGATGGGTTTTTGCTGTTGTCCAGCAACTTGCCCGTTGCCGCGTCCAGCGCCTTGGCCAACACTTTGGCCTTTTCATTTTTGGTCTTGATACCCAAGTCTTCCAGACTCGCGGCCAGCGCCAAAAACTCACCGAGTGAATCCCAACGCAGGTGGTTTTCTTCCACCAGTTGCTTGACGTGCTTAGGGGCCGAGCCGCCAGCGCCAGTTTCATACATGCCGCCACCGGCCATCAATGGCACGACCGACAGCATCTTGGCGCTGGTGCCGAGTTCCATGATCGGGAACAGGTCGGTCAGGTAATCGCGCAAGATATTGCCGGTGACAGAAATGGTGTCCAGCCCACGAACAACGCGTTCCAGCGTGAAACGCATGGCGCGAACCTGCGACATGATCTGGATGTCCAGACCTTGGGTGTCGTGGTCCTTCAAATAGATTTCCACCTTCTTGATCAGTTCGGCTTCATGCGGGCGATACGGGTCGAGCCAGAAAATCGCCGGCATACCGGAGTTGCGCGCGCGGGTGACGGCCAGTTTGACCCAATCGCGGATTGGCGCGTCCTTGGCCTGGCACATGCGCCAGATGTCATCTTTCTCGACGTTCTGCACCAGCAGCACGTCGCCCGTGGCGATGTCCACGATGCGGGCTTCGCCGGCCTCAGGCGCTTCAAATGTTTTGTCGTGTGATCCGTATTCTTCGGCCTGCTGGGCCATCAAACCGACGTTGGGCACGGTGCCCATGGTGGTCGGGTCGAAGTTGCCATTGGTCTTGCAGAAGTTGATGGCCTCTTGGTAAATGCGGGCAAACGTGCTTTCAGGGATCACCGCTTTGGTGTCCTTCGGCTTGCCGTCAGCGCCCCACATCTTGCCCCCAATGCGGATCATGGCCGGCATGGACGCGTCAACAATCACGTCGTTGGGTGCGTGCAAATTGGAGATACCTTTGGCCGAGTCGACCATGGCCAACTCGGGACGGTGCTCATGACAAGCGTGCATATCGCGGATGACTTCTTCGCGCTTGGTCGTTGGCAAGCTTTGGAGCTTGTCGTAGAGATTGACCAAACCGTTGTTGACGTTGACACCGAGTTCGTCAAACAGCTTGCCGTGTTTCGCAAAAGCGTCTTTGTAATAGATGCGCACAGCATGACCGAAAACGATCGGGTGCGAGACCTTCATCATGGTCGCCTTGACGTGCAGCGACAGCATGACACCGGTTTTGCGGGCGTCTTCCATCTGCTCTTCATAGAAGTCGCAGAGGGCTTTCTTGCTCATGAACATGCTGTCGATAATCTCGCCAGCCAGCAGCGACACCTTTGGCTTGAGCACAATGGTTTTTCCGCTTTTAGTGAGCAGTTCCATCTTGACGTCGCGCGCTTTGTCCAGCGTCAACGATTTTTCGCCGTGATAGAAGTCGCCGTGCTTCATGGTCGCCACGTGGGTCCGAGAAGCCATGCTCCACTCTGCCATGCTGTGCGGGTGCTTACGGGCAAAGTTCTTGACAGCCAGTGGGGCGCGGCGATCAGAATTGCCTTCGCGAAGCACCGGGTTGACGGCGCTACCCAAGCACTTGGAATAGCGCACGAGGATGGCTTTGTCTTCAGGCGTTTGCGGATCTTCAGGAAACTCAGGGAGCTTGTAGCCCTTGCTCTGCAATTCTTTGATAGCGTCACCCAGCTGGTGCACCGAAGCGCTGATGTTGGGCAGCTTGATGATGTTGGTGTCTGGCAGCAGGGTCATGTGACCGAGTTCAGCCAGATTGTCTGGCACCTTCTGGGCGTCGGTCAAATACTCAGGGAATTCACCCAGAATACGGGCCGCCACAGATATATCGCGCGCGACCACATCGATGCCGGCAGGCGCAGCAAAAGTCTGGACGATGGGCAAAAACGCGCAAGTCGCCAGCAGCGGCGCTTCGTCGGTCAATGTGTAAATAATTTTTGATTTTTCAGCAGCCATGATGTCCTTTACCTTTGATCAGATGGGTGGAATGCGGGGTAAAACCCACAGCCTTAGATCATAGGCCAGACTTTTGTACTTTTCTTGGCAAGGTGAATGCTTACGGCTTGCCCGGTCATGGCGAGCGCAGCGTGGCCATCCATCGTCGAGGTGCGCGGAGTCTTACAACAGCAACCGCACCGCCGCTGAAAAGCTGAAAAAAGCCAGCACAGTTGACAGCATGATGATGCGGGCGATGCGGCCGTTGTCGGCACCGAAGCGCTCCGCCAGCAACGACACATTGCTGGCGCTAGGCAGTGCAGCCACCAGCACCAGCACCGTCAGGGCAAAACGGTCTAGCGGCAAACCGAGCTGAATCGCCATCAGCCCCATCAAGCCGACCAACAGCGGGTGCACCACCAGCTTGATCAAGACCACCGGCATGTAGTCGCGAGGGCGGGCGGGCGAGGTCGTGTTCATTTGTGCGCGAGCCAGAACAGTGCCAATGGTGAACAGGGCCACAGGAGACGCCGCGTCGGCCAGCATGCCCAAGGTGGCGGCCACCGGGATCGGCAGTGAAAAATCCAGCGCCGAAGCCAGCCCGCCCAAACCAATCGCCCACGGCATCGGGTTCATCAGCACGCCTTTTAACGACCGCCGAAAAGCCCGTGCAGCACCGTGTTCTTCAGCACCGTCCAAGCGAGACAGCGCAATGCACAGCGACGAGGTGATGATCAAGTCAACCGCCAACGCCACAATTGCCGGACCGGCAGCCGCAGCACCCAAGAGCGCCACCAACAGCGGCACGCCCATGAAACCGGTGTTCGGAAAAGCCGCCACCAGGGCGCCCAGAGAAGCGTCGTTCCAGCCGATGCGCGGACCGCGGCTGACGGCAACGGTGAAACCCACCATGATCAACGCGCAGAGCAAATACACGCCGATCAAACTGCCGTCGAGCAGCTGCCCGATCGGCGTGTTGGCGCCAAACCGGAACAACATGCAGGGCAGCGCAAAGTACAGCACAAACGCGTTCAGCCCGGGAATGGCAGCCTGCGGCAACCAAGCCCGACGGGCCGCCACGTAGCCGCACAAAACCAGGGCAAAAAACGGAAAGGTGATGAGGAGAATGCTTAACACAGTGCGTATTGTCACTGGTCAATCAGCGGTTCAGGCGACTGGCTATGATGACCGGCTTGCCGAGCGCACTGACTTGCCTTTTCTTTTTTCTGTCAATCCCCTCATTTCATGTCGACCCCACCGCCTTCCGGTCCAACTTCAGGCACGCCCTCCATCGCCGGCCTGAACCTCGCGCAGCAAGAAGCCGTCAACTACATGCACGGACCTTGTCTTGTGCTGGCGGGTGCGGGTTCCGGTAAAACACGGGTCATCACGCACAAGATCGGGCGCTTGATTCAGGCCGGCCTGAAGCCCGAACAAATTGCAGCCATCACATTCACCAACAAAGCCGCCGCCGAAATGCGCGAGCGCGCCAAGAGCTTGATCGGCAAGAGCGCACGCGGCGTGTTGATCTGCACCTTTCATGCGTTGGGCGTGCGCATGTTGCGTCAGGACGGCGGTGTGCTGGGCCTCAAACCGCAGTTCAGTATTTTGGACAGCGACGACGTCACCAGCATCTTGAAAGACGCCGGCGGCTCGACCGACTCCGCCACCGCCAAGCAATGGCAATGGACCATCAGCGCCTGGAAAAACAGCGGCCTGAACGCCGAGCAAGCCGAAGCGCAAGCCGCCAACGACGAAGAGCGCGTGTTAGCCCGCATCATGGCGCGCTACGAAGAACGCCTGACCGCCTACCAAAGCGTCGACTTTGACGACCTGATCGGCCTGCCGCTGAAATTGCTCAAAGAGCACGACGAGGTCCGCGACAAATGGCAAGCCGCGCTCGGCCATGTGCTGGTCGACGAATACCAGGACACCAATGCCACGCAGTACGAAGTATTGAAGCTGCTGGTCGGCGAGCGTGGCCGCTTCACGGCGGTGGGCGACGACGACCAATCCATCTACGGCTGGCGCGGTGCCACCCTCGACAACCTGAAACGGTTACCGGTGGATTACCCGGAACTCAAGGTCGTCAAGCTAGAGCAAAACTACCGCTCGACCAGCGCCATCTTGCGCGCCGCCAACAATGTCATCGGCCCGAACCCGAAGCTCTACCCGAAGACACTGTTCAGCGAACTCGGTGAAGGCGAGCCCGTGCGCGTGCTCGACTGCGACGGCGAAGAACACGAAGCAGACCGCGTCGTCGCCCGCATCCAAAGCTTGCGTGCCGGTGGCGAACTGCAAGCGGTTGGCAGCCAGTACAAAGACTGGAAAGACTTCAGCGTGTTGTACCGCGCCAACCACCAAGCCAAGGTCTTTGAAAAAGCGTTCAGGCGCGCGCAAATTCCGTACAAGGTTTCGGGTGGGCAAAGCTTTTTTGACCGCGCTGAAATCAAAGACCTGTGCGGCTGGCTGCGCTTGCTGACCAACAACGACGACGACCCGGCCTTCATGCGCGCCGTCACAACACCCAAGCGCGGCATCGGTCACGTCACCTTGCAAGCCCTTGGTAACTTTGGCAGCCTGTACAAACTGAGCCTGTTTGAATCCTTGTTCAGCAACTCGCTGGCCACGGTGCTGCCGGCCAAAGCAGTGGGTTCGCTGCAAGAGTTTGGCCGCTACATGAATGACCTGGAGCACCGTGCCAAACACACCGTGGGCGCGCAAGACGCACGCGTGTTTTTGAACGACTGGCTGAAAGACATCGACTACGAAAAACACTTGTACGACGCCGAAGACAGCGAAAAAGTCGCCGCTGCGCGCTGGACCAATGTGATGGATTTTTGCGACTGGATGGCGCAACGCTGCGGCGGTCAAATTGAAGACACCTCGGGTGCCACTGTCGAGAAAGAACGAAAGACCATGCTAGAGGTCGTGCAGACGATTGCACTGCTGTCGACCATCAGCGAGCGCGAAGGCGACCAGGACGTCGTCACGCTGTCGACCCTGCACGCCGCCAAAGGGCTGGAGTGGCCGCACGTGATGTTGGTCAGCTGCGTGGAAGGGCTGCTGCCCTTCAAGCTCGGCGAAGACGACGCCGAAGCCAGCGCCGAGAGCATTGCGCTGCGCCTGCAAGAAGAACGCCGGCTGATGTATGTGGGCATCACCCGCGCCCAACGCACGCTGTTGGTCAGCTGGCTGCGCCGGCGCAAGAAAGGCCGTGAGACGATTGCCGGCACACCCAGCCGATTCATCGCCGAAATGGGTCTCGACAAAACCACGGTCAAAGAAGACCCGCGCGAAAAGATTCGCGCCTTGCGCGCCGAGTTTGCACAACGCGCAGCCGATGGCGCCACAGCCCAAGCCTTGGCAGAAGCCCAAGCCAAAAACTGACGTTTTTCAGAAAGCTCAAGGCCATGACTCTCTCTTTAAATTTACAGGTCCGCGCGGCTCTTCGCACTTGGTGCGTCGGCCTGACGATGTTGGTGGGCTTGAGTGGCGGCATCGCGCAAACCAAACCACCCGCGCGATCTCCAGCGCCGGCCAAAGCCTGCCCGACGGCGCAACAAGTCAAGACGGCAGATTTGTATGGCCAGTGGACGGTGGAGTTCACCAACGCACCGCGCGACTTGCCGGCTAAGGCCACGTTGCAACTCCAGCGTCATGCCGAATACAGCGAGAGCTTGGCGGGGACACTGCTGCGCGACTTCAGCGCGGTGCCCGGCGGAAAAGTCCCCGGCCACTCACCGCGCGCCCAAGTCGCCGGTGATTTAGAGGGTGTCATGTTCATGCTTGATGAATCGTCCAACGGCACCAATTTGACCGCCGGCTGGGACGGTCAAGTCGTGGAAGGCAGTTGCGGGGAGGTCATCGAGGGTGTTTGGAAAGACCTCAGCAGTGATGCCGAGCCGGACACAGCCGACGTGCCCTTCACCATGCGTCAAACCAGCGGCTGGTGAAGCCATCTACTCGGCGATTTGTTCCAACGTCTCAGCTGTCCAACTGAATTTTTTGCTCTTTAGCGACCTTGGTCCAACGCTCAATATCCGCCTTGACGTAAGCGCCAAAAGCCTCCGGCGACATAGGCACCAAAGCAACCGCTTCACCGGCTAATTTGTCCTTGAAGTCAGGCTGCGTCAGCACTTTATTCAAGGCCTCGTTGAGCAGCTTGACCAGTGCCGGCGGCATGCCAGCCGGGCCCATGATGCCGTACCACTGCTCGCCATCAAAACCCTTCAGGCCGAGCTCTTCGAACGTCGGCACGTCTTTGAGCAACTCATGCCGACTCTTGCCCGTCACCGCCAAAGGCCGCATGCGACCACTGCGAATATGTGGCAATGCACCCGCCAAACTGGGGAACGCAGCCTGCGTCTGACCCCCCATCAAGTCGACATTGGCTGGTGCGACACCGCGATAAGGCACGTGCGTCATGGTCAAGCCTGTTTGCAGTTTGAAAAGCTCGCCCACCAAGTGGGTCAATGACCCAGCGCCAGCCGAGCCATAAGCGATGTTGCCAGCCTGCTTGCGGGCGTAGTCAATGAACGACTTCACGTCTTTGACCGGCAAACCCGGATAGACACACAAGACATTAGGTGCCGTGCCAATCATGCCAATCGGCGTGAAATCGCGCAGTGCGTCGTAGGGCAGTTTGCGTGTCGCCGGGGCGGTGCCGTGGGTCGCCACGTAAGCTTGAATCAGCGTGTAGCCGTCGGGTGTGGCGCGGGCGACGTTTTGCGATGCAATCGCTCCGCCGCCACCCGAGATGTTGTCGACCACAAAGGTCTGACCCAACTCCTTGCCAAGCCGCTCAACGGTGGCGCGCGCAATCATGTCGGCACCGCCGCCAGCAGACACCGGGACGACAAAGCGAATAGCCTTCACGGGATACGCTGGTGTGACGTTTTGCGCGTTAGTGAGGGAACCCAAGCCTAACGCCGGGACGGCGATTAAAAATTCTCTTCGTTTGATCAGAGGCAATGCGTTCTCCTTTGTGAATCAAGCCGTGCTGACTTAACCGCCATGCTTCTTCAAAAAACTCACCATGGCCTCGTTGAACACCGCTTCTTGTTCAATGTTGGCTATGTGCGCGGCGTCCTTGATCAACAAAAACTCAGAGCCCTTGATGTTGGCGTGCATTTGCTGTGACATCTCTGGCGGCGTGCCGTGGTCGTGTTCGCCGACCATGATCAAGGTGGGGCAATCAATTTCATGCAGACGGTCAAGCACGTCAATTTTTGAAATCGCTTCGCAACTTCCGCAAAAGCCATCGACAGGCGTGTTCAAAATGCCATCGGCAATGCGCGCCATCACCGCGGGCTGTCGCGCTCGATAGCCTGCCGTGAACCAGCGCGCCAACGTACTCTCAACCAAGCCCTGCATGCCTTGCGTACGAGCGGTGTGGATGCGCTCACCCCACATGGCCGCCGCTTGCGGTGGGCGGCGACTTGTGGAGTCGGCCAGCACCATGGTCTGAAACACGCCGGGGTGCGCCAACGCATAGGTCTGCCCGATCATGCCGCCCATGGAGATGCCGATCCAATGTGTTTTATTGATACCAAGATGCGTCAACAAGCCGTGCACATCTTCTGCCATGTCAGCCAACGTGTACGGCCCTGATGGCGCACTGGTCTGGCCATGGCCGCGGCTGTCATAGCGCAGCACCCGATGGTCTTTGGCGAGCAAAGCAGCCTGTGCATCCCACGACGACAAGTTGCAGCCGAGTGAGTGTGAAAAAGTGACCCATGGCCCACTGTCGCCGTCAATGGTGTAGTGAACATCGATGTTGTTAACGCGAACTTTCATGCTTACTTTTCTTTCAATCTGCTTTGATGCCGGAGGCTTGGGCGAGTTTTTTGAACATCTGGACTTCGTCATTGACGAGTTGGTCAAAGGCTTCCGGGGAACTGGTGACGGGCTCAATGCCCAGCGGCGCAAAGCGCTGTAGCACCTGCGGTTGCTTGAGTATGGTGGCCACTTCGGCCTGCAACTTGTCAACAATGACGCGTGGCGTCTTGGCTGGCGCCAGAAGGCCGTACCAAAAAATCCATTTATAACCCGCCACACCGGATTCTGCGACGGTCGGTAAATTTGGTAATTCGGCCATGCGTTTGGTGCTGGTCACGGCCAGTGCTTTGGCGCGACCTTCGCGCACCAGATTGATGGCACTGGCGTAAGGGGAGATGAACAACTGGGTGCGGCCTGACATGGTGTCGGCCAACGCTTCCGGAATACCTTTGAAGGGAATGTGCACCATGTCCAGACCGGCCTGGGCTTTCAATAGTTCAACAGCAAACTGCGACCCACTGCCAATACCCGCCGACGAGTAATTGAACTGGCCCGGCCGCGACTTGGCCAAGGCAATGAACTCTTGCAGCGTGTTCACGCCCAGCTGCGGCGAAACGATCACCAAGGCGGGCCCTGTGGCGGTGATCGTCACGCCCGAAAAATCTTTCAAGACGTCATACGGCAACTTGGCATAGATAGCGGGAGAAATGGCATGCGCCGACGACACCGAGAGCAGCGTGTAGCCGTCAGCAGGCGAATTGGCCAATGCTTGGGCGGCGATGTTGCTGCCCGCCCCGACGCGGTTTTCAACCAGCACTGGCTGCTTCCACTCTTCGGTGAGCTTTTGCGCCAGCACCCGGGCAATGATGTCTGGGCCACCACCCGGCGAAAAACCGACCAGGATTTTGATCGGCTTGCTCGGATAAGGTTGGGCCCATACGGGCGCGGCAAACGCAGCGGTAAGCGCAATAACAAGAGCGGCAGCGGCCGAAATCTTGGTGGACATAGGGCTATTTCAAAGAATTGATCAGTTTTCTATCATCTCTTTTAATCCCAGTCTGTGCATCGGTGGATACACCGATGTGCCGGTAACGGCCTAAACTGCGATTGCAAATTACCATTTTGTAAGCTCATTCAAGGAGATCATCATGAAAAAGAATGTTGGCGGCATCGACCGCATGATTCGTATTGTTGTTGGTCTGGTGCTGATGGCATTGGCGGCAACCGGTCAAATAGGGACATGGGGATGGCTGGGTGCTGTTGTTGTGGCGACTGGTGTCTTCAGCTTTTGCGGAGCCTACACCCTGCTGGGCTTTAACACCTGCCCAATGAAGCCAGAAGATAAAGCGTCTTAGTAGACGTCTCATGCTCGAGGTACATGTACCAGTTCGTCATTATTTTTTGAAGATGTTCGGCGTACGACTCTTGAAGATGGGCAGCCTATGAAACTCATTCTCATCCCAAACAGCATCGCACTGTGCCTCAGTCTGTGGGCCAGCACGGGCACCACCCAAACACTGAGTGAGGCTGAACTGGGCTTGCGCATCATGGCCAACCGCCAGCAAGGTAACTGCGTCACCTGTCATCAGATCAGCGTGTTGCGCGACGCCAAAGGAATTGATGGCGCCACGGGGAAGCAGGGTGATTTTGGCCCCTCTCTCGACGGCGTGGGCAACCGATATAGCTTGGTGCAACTGCGCGAATGGGTCATGGATGCGCGCAGGATGAACCCCCATACGCTCATGCCGCCCTTTGGCACGCTAGAGGGCACAACACAAGCCAGTCCATCACGGCCGATGCTCAGCTTAGAAGAAATCGACAATGTGACAGCAGCCTTAGCCACTTTGCGCTAAAGTGCGAAATTATGTTGAACTCGCAGACTCCACTGGCTCGTCGTTCCTGCCTCGCACGCTTGGGCCTGGGTGCGGTGGGCTTGTGTGGCACATCACATGCCTTGTCCGCAACAGACCCCAATTCACAAGCCGATCTACTTTCGCGCGGTTTGCAGACCACTGGCATTGAGGTCACCCTGCCGCCCTTGGCGGACAACAGCAATGCGATTCCTTTGCAGTTCACGCTGCAAGCGCCTCCGGGTCAACAGCTGGTGGGCTTTGAAATCATCGCACCCGAAAACCCAAACCGAGTCATCTTGCGGCTCACGCTAGGGCAGCCCCAAGCACGGATGACATTCAGCACCCGCATTCGCCTCGCCATGACTCAGGAAGTCTGGGTGTTGGCACAACTCAACGATGGAACAAGGCTAGGTCGCCCCACCCACACAGTGGTCACCGCCACCGCTTGTTCTGACGAGACCTGAAAAACATGTCGCAAACGCTCGACCTTCGTGTTCGCCTGTCACTCGCTGGGCCTTTGCGTCCCAACGCTGAAGTGGAAGTTCGTTTGTTAATAGGGCACCTGATGGAAACAGGATTTCGATATGACGTTTCAGGCGTTCACGTGGCCAAAGACATTTTGCAATTCGTCAAAGTACACATGGGCGATGCACTGATCTTTGAAGCCGAATTGGGCACTGGCATGGCGGCCCACCCCATGTTCTTTTTTTCGTTCACCCTGCCACCGCAAGCCGGTGACATGGTGGTGAGTTGGACAGACCACCAAGGTCGGACTGGCCAAATGCGCCGCCCCGTGCTGTACAGCTAAACACCATGCACCCACGCAGTTTATGGCCTTGCATGCTGGGTTTGGCCATAGGCCTCGGACAGCCGACGAGCGCACAAACACGGCTCAGCGGCAACCAGTTTTTAACGCCACAGCTGCAGGCCATGCAACAAGATGCAGATGCCAACCCGATCTCACTGTGGGTTGAAAAAGGCCAAGTCTTGTGGCGCAACGACTGTCAAAGTTGCCATCAGTCAGCAGAGACTTTACGTTCATCGGCCGCAGAATACCCACGCTTGATCACTCGCAACAACAACACGCGTTTGATCAACCTAGAAGATCAAATCAATGTGTGTCGCCAGCGTGTCGGGCAACACCCCAAGGGCTTGGAAGATGACGACACACTGTCACTCAGTGCCCTGCTCCACAGCGTTGCCAAGGGACAAAAAATTCACGCACAAGCGCCAGCGGATGTGGCTGGCCAGCAACGGTGGCAGCATGAGTTGGCACAAGGGGCGCAACTCTACGCCGCGCGGATAGGACGACTTAACTTGGCTTGTGTGCACTGCCACGATGGCAAGGTCGGCGCAAACTTGCGTGCCGAAATCATCAGTCCAGGCCACCCCACTGGCTTTCCCATTTATCGTTTAAATTGGCAAAACATGGGGTCGATAGACCGCCGTTTGCGCGCCTGCTACTCTGGCGTACAAGCCACTTTGCCATCTCCCGGTAGCGAGACCCTGAGACAGTTGGAGCTGTTCCTGAAGGTGCGTGCGAACGGCATGCCTTTAGACGGCCCGTCGATTCGGCGCTGACACAGCATCCAGCAAGGGCAAGGCCCTGTCAGAGGCCTTGCCGAACACCGCATTTACGCCAAGGTCAAGCCATGTTTGCGCAGTGGTAAGTCACGCTGTGGTTTGCCTGTGGCTGCGTAAATGGCGTTGAGGACTGCAGGGCCCACAACGCAAATCGTGGGTTCACCCACGCCACCCCAGAAGTCGCCAGTAGGCACCAGAACGGTTTCCACCTTGGGGGTTTCTTTCAGGCGCATCAGCGGGTAAGTGTCAAAGTTGCGCTCTTTCATGCGGCCTTTCTCCACCGTGTTTTCACCCAGGAAGACGCCTGATAAGCCCATCACCACCGAGCCCTCAATCTGAGCCCTCACTTGAGCGGGGTTGACCACATGGCCCGAGTTCAGAGCAAACACCATACGGTGAATCTTGACTTCACCCTTGGGCGACACCGACACCTCGGCCGTTGCAGCCGAGTAACTGGCATAACCCATGAATTGCGCAATGCCGCGAAAAACACCCGGAGGCAGTGGCTTGCCCCAATCACCCGCTTCAGCAGCCGCGTTGAGGACGCCCAAATGCTTGGGATGGTTCTTCATCAAGGCGCGACGAAAGGCCAACGAGTCCTTGCCAGCAGCACGCGCGCATTCTTCAATGAAGCACTCCATGTAAATACCGTTTTGGTTGGTGTTCACACCTCGCCAAGGACCCACGGGCACATGGCTGTTGCGCATCACGTATTCGGTCAACAAATGAGGGACGGTGTAACCCAGTTGCGCGTCACCGGCCTCCTCCCAAAACCCCTGCAATTGGCGGACGTCTTTGTTGTTCTTGATGGCCATGGGTGCCAACAAAGCATTCAGTGACTGACCTGACACGCGCACATGAAGCGCGGTCAAATTGCCTTGCTCGTCAATACCGGCAGACATCTTGGCCATTGAGATTGGACGGTAAAAGTCGTGGGTCATGTCCTCTTCACGGCTCCATACCAGCTTGATGGGCTTGCCGGGAAACTTTTTGGCCACCTGGGCAGCCTGATCCACATACTCTTGGTGACCCCCTCGACGGCCGAGGCCACCACCCAAGTCCATCTTGTACACATCGCACTGCGCCAACGGAAACCCGGTGGCTTCAGCCAACGCTGCCAGAGAGCCTTCGGCACTTTGCGTGGGCACCCACGCCTCAGCGCGGTTGCCGGTGATGCGTACCGTACAGTTCATCGGCTCCATCGTGGCGTGGGCCAAAAAGGGACTGGTGTAAGTGGCTTCGACTTTCTTCACAGCTTGCGCAATGGCGGCAGGTGCGTCGCCCTCTTTGCGTTGCCAAAAATCGCCATTGGCCGTTAGACCTTCGCGCAACATGGCGTCGATGGTCGCGCTGGATTTGTCGCCATTCACACCATCGTTCCAGACCACCGGCAATTCAGCCAAAGCGGTCTTCGCGCGCCAGAAGGTGTCGGCCACCACGGCCAAGGTGCTGTCGTTGATTTTGACGACACCTTTGACGCCCCGCATCTTGGCGATCTTGCTCTCGTCGTAACTCACCAACTTACCCCCAAACACGGGGCTTTGCATCACAGCCGCGTTGAGCATGCCGGGCAACTTCAAGTCGATGCTGAAGGTTTTACGACCATCTACTTTGTCGGCCGTGTCCAAACGACGCATCGACTTGCCGGCAATGCGCCATTGACTCGGTTTCTTCAAGACGATCTTGGCAGGATCAGGCATGCTGAGTTTGGCTGCGTCGTCAGCGACTTTGCCGTAGCTGAGGGTTCTGCCCGAGATGGCGTGCGTGATCACCCCTTCTTTGGTCATCACTTCGGCCAGTGGCACATTCCAGCGGGTGGCCGCAGCTTGCATGAGCATCTGGCGTGCCGTAGCCCCCCCCCGGCGCACGTAATCGTGCGAGGTGCGAATGCCACGACTGCCGCCGGTGGACATATCACCCCAGGCACGCTTGCGCGCCAAGCTTTGGCCAGGAGTTGGCATTTCTGTGGTGACTTTGGACCAATCGCAATCGAGCTCTTCTGCCACCAATTGGGCCAGGCCCGTGCGGGTGCCTTGACCCATTTCAGAGCGGGCAATGCGAATCACGACGGTGTCGTCAGGTTTAACCACCACCCAGAGGTTGATTTCGTTAGGGGTCAGTGTGGTGTATGCGGCTTGTGCGATGGCGTCTGGCGCAAAGCTCAGACCCAAGGCCAAGCCACTGCCAACGGCAGCAGAGCTCAGCAAAAAGTGTCGGCGCGACGGATTGAGTGTGGAGGTGTCGGTCATGAAGTTTTTCCTCAGGCTTGTGCGTTGATGTCAACCGACTCGTGAGACGCTAAAACGTCGCCCAATTTCATTTGGCCGGCTGCCACATGAATAGCATCACGAATGCGCTGGTAGGTCCCGCAACGACAAATATTACTCATCGCATCGTCAATGTCAGCGTCCGTGGGCTTAGGGATTCGCGCGAGTAATGCCGCAGCAGCCATCACCTGACCGGACTGGCAATAACCACATTGGGGCACATCCAAATCGACCCAAGCTTTTTGCACGGCATGGGTGGCATTTTTTGACAAGCCTTCAATCGTGGTGACCTTCATCTCGCCGACTGCCGATACGGGGATAGAGCAGGAGCGAGCAGGCTTGCCATTGAGGTACACCGTACAAGCACCACATTGCGCTACTCCGCAGCCATATTTGGTGCCGGTCAGCCCCAGAACTTCACGCAGCGCCCAAAGGAGCGGCATTTCCGGTTCGGCGTCGACATTGCGCACGGTTCCATTGACGTTGAGTTTCATAGCTTGTCTCCTTGTGTAATTTGTGAGTTTATTTTGCCGCAATTTTGACCATGGATTCTGTATTGGCAGGGATCAATCTGTCAACAAGCACGGATGCCACGAGGACGCACCTCAATGTCCAGGTGAGCCTCGGCCGTGCGAAACCATCGATTTCAGCTGACCCTGAGTCGTGAAACAGTGAGATTCAGTTCGGCGTGAAGGTACGCGACCATTAGGTTCAATTCATAAAGGGTCAAGTTCATGCAGCATTCAAACCATCGAATTCATGCACCCACACTCAAGTCTGAGCGGTCCCGATTGCTGGTTCGTGATGAGCTCAAGAGGCATGCAGCCGCAGTGCAGGCATCAGCGTCGGCGTCGGATTTGGTGCGGCGACGTAAGCCTGGGCCGCTACCGCCAACGCTGTCTATCGGCATGACGGGCGTTCGCGAAGACAGCTCCTTCGACGCTTACATCAGTGTGCGTCTTCATGGCGCCGCGGCCGGATCAGCTTGCCCGCTGCTGCTCGACTCCGGAAATTCTGTCTTGGTCTACCCACGATTCGAGGATATCCAAGCGCTGCCTAACTATGCAACTGACTACCAGGTGCTTGGGGCCGGCGCCGAGCCTTGGGGCTGCCCAGCCAACGTGGTTCAAGGGCCTATCGTGCTGACTACGACAGACGGCTTGGCCGTGACCCTCGGCGACGTTGTCTTTTACGCTTGCACTGCGGATCTGCCGGGCTGGACAGCAGACTCCGGCCTAGCTCATCGAACGGCGAATTTTGGCGCAGCATGCCTGAACCCTTGGACCGCAAGCACATGGAACAGACCCGCTGGAGTGGCCTCTGTCTTGCAGACGCCTCTTTCGTATCTTGTGTCGCACCCTTATGCGGTTGTGCAGTATGGTGCCGGCGCTGTCGCTGACACGCCGGCGGGCACGCCGCACATCAGTCTTGACTCAAAGCTGACGCTCTACACAAAGAGGCCGGCAGGATTCAGTTGCTTCGAGATTGTGCCGAATTTGGAGTGGATGGCGCTGCTTGCTAAATCGCTGTCCATTGGTGGAATCACTTCGCAATGGCCGGGCTCAACCCCTGCGATTGCGTTCATCGACACTGCCGGCGGCTGCGCATTTTTATCTGATCCTGACCGTCTGCTGTGCAACAGCGTCTGGCCCGAACAGACTGGCAACCCACCGTGGACGGCGGGCTCGACGGGTTGCCAAACGATCATGGCGTCGATCGCGATGGAGGTCGGCGACGCCACGGGGAGTTTCACGATTGCAATCGATGAATCGGCGCTGCCCGCTGCCGCAAAGGGAAAGACCATCGTGATGTGCCAGCTCAACGAATTCATGCGGGGACAATACGGACTGAACATTGGCGGGATATCCGCGCTAACCCATGCGATTTTGATCGACCATCGTCATAAACAGGTCGGGTTCCGGTCCGTGGGGGCAGTCATCTAGCGAGCAGTCTCTTGAGGCAGAGCAGATCGAAATAAGGTCTGCAGAACAATGGCAGGAGAGCTGCCTTCGCTCGTCCCGACACAAGGGTGTCAGGTCAACGGCGCACAGTAGCGTCGACGAACGCCGCAAGTTCGGCATTGAAGCGAGGTGCATCCTCAAAGAACACCGAGTGGCCCGCCTCGTCGTACCAGGACAGCGTCGAAGTCTTGAGCAGTCGCCCGGCTTCCTCGGCCACTGCGGGTGAGATCACTTGGTCACGCCGGCCATGGGAAATCAGCACCGGCACGCGGATGCGCAGCAAAGCGCCTGCGAAGTCGGTACCGCCGCTCCACTTGAGCGTCGCCGCGCGCGCGTGCACGGGGCTCGCCATGTTGTAGCCCAGCATCAACTCGAAATCAACAGCGTCCAGCGGTGCTGCCACGCAGGCCCGCACGAAGCTAGCCGTCGCGCGGATGTTGCGCTCGAGATCGGTCACCAACATCTCGCGCAGGAAAGCAGCGCCCGGCATCCGCGCGACTTGACCCGGCGGTTGCGCGATGCGCGCACCCGCGAAATTCACGCCCGAGACGCCGGCGTCACCATAGTCACTCAGGTACTGGGCCACCACGATGCCGCCAAGCGACCAGCCAACCAGCACTGGCTTGTCAGCCTTGGTCGCGTTGATGACAGCCTGCAGGTCGTCGGACATGCGCTTGCCGCTGGTGTAAGCATCTTCCTTTTGCGGCTTGTCGGATTCACCGTGGCCGCGCAGGTCATAGGTGATGAGCCGGTACTTCGCAGTCAGGGGCTCGCGTATTTGGCGGCCGAAAGCCAGCTGGCTCTGCGCAATGCCGTGCACGAAGACGATGGCCGGTCCCTGCGGATTACCGTATTCACGAACTGACAGGCGCGTGCCATCGTCGGTTGTGACCCAGGTCGCCTTGAAAGGGTTCTGCGCCGCAGCGCACGAAACAGCGGCGGTGCATATCAGCGCGGCTGCGTAAGAACGCCAGGCGGCGAATGTCGTCATCATGTCTTGCCTCTTTCTTTTTTATTGAAAACCGGAAGCGCCTCACCCTTCATGCGGGACGGACGCTCCTTCATCAGCGCGAACCAT
>CANCCE010000040.1 GCA_947374505.1 Comamonadaceae bacterium
GCCAAGTAATAGCTGTTGGTCAAGGCCACGCCGCATTCGCCGCTGGCCACCCCCTTGATCTGGTCGGTGTCGCCGCCCTTGGGCGTGCGCGCCATGTTGGCGACCAAGCCTTTCAACCAAGCTTCTGTTTTGACTTCGCCGAGGTGCTCGGTGACGGCTCCAAACAGCGACAGGTTGTACGGGTGCGAACCCGAACGGGTGCACAGCAGGCCTGTGTTTTTGGGGTCAGCCAGCGCTTCGTAGGTGTCCACATCGGCCCTTTTGACCCGCATTTTGTTGTACACGACGATGCGGGCGCGGGTTGAGAAGCCAAACCAGGTCGTGCCTTCAGCGCTTGGCTTGGCGCGCAGCTGGACTGGTATAGCCGCTTCTAATTTGGCTGACTTGATCGGTAGGAAGAGGCCGTCCATGTCGGCTTTGCCGAGTCGGGCTGCGTCGACCAGCAAGATGACATCGGCGGGTGAGGCAGCGCCTTCAGCTTTGAGTCGCGCCAGAATCCCGGCGTCGTCGGCATCCACCCGGTTGATTTTGATGCCCGTGGCTTGGGTGAAATTTCCGTAAAGGGCCTCATCTGTTTGATAGTGACGGGCAGAATACAGGTTCAGCACTTGCTGTTGAGCTAAAACACTTCCAGTCGTGCTCAGTGAGGCTGCAGTGATCAGGCCGGCAAGGATTGATTTTTTTGACATGGTTTTAGCGTGTGAATGTTGCAATGGAATTTAGTTTAATGCAAACGCGAATGGTTCTCAATAAGTTTTATAAAGATAAAGATGCTGGCAGGGGCTTTAAAGCCATTCGCTGCAGCGAATGGTGGCTCGCCATGCTTTTCCCTCTGATCCTGGCAGGCTGCGCGGGTGTTGGCGGCTTGCCTGCAACACCAGAAACCTCCCCGTTGGTGAGCACGCGTGTCCCGCGCATCGGCTTGGCGCTGGGCGGCGGTGCGGCCAAGGGCTTTGCGCACGTGGGCGTCATTGCCGTGCTGGAAGAAGCCGGCTTGCGACCGTCCTACATCGTGGGTACCTCGGCGGGCAGCTTGGTGGCCGCACTCTATGCCAGCGGCAAATCCAGCGCCGAATTGCAGAAAGCCGCCCTGGCGATTGAAGAAGTCGCTATCACCGACTGGATGCTGCCCTTGGTCGGGCGCGGCATGTTTCGCGGCGATGCGCTGGGGCGCTATGTGAACGAGGCGGTGGGTGGTCGCTTGCTCGACCAAATGAGTATTCCGCTGGGCGTTGTGGCGACCGATCTTGGCAACGGCCAGGCGATGCTGTTTCGGCGCGGTGACACCGGCACGGCGGTGCGCGCGTCGAGCGCTGTGCCGGGTGTCTTTGTGCCGGTGCGCATCAGTGGACGCGACTACGTTGATGGCGGTTTGGTGGCACCGGTGCCGGTGCGTTTTACGCGGCAGATGGGGGCCGAACTGGTGATTGCGGTGGATATCTCGACGGTGCCCGAGGAGAACACCGCCAACGACACCTTGCAGATCTTACTGCAGACCTTTTCGATCATGGGCAGAAGCATCAACCAGCACGAACTCAAAGACGCTGACATCATCATTCGGCCGTCTCTGATTGGACTCAAAAGTGCTGATTTCTCGGCCCGACTGAAAGCCATTGAGGCGGGCAGAGCGGCCATGCTCGCGGCGCTGCCGGCGCTCCGCTTGAAGCTGGATGCAGCTTCGGTCGCGCTGCGCTAGTTCAGCCAAGCACACAAAAAAAGCCCGCGCAAGGTGGGCTTTGAAACGGGTCTGGAAACGCGAGGTTTGCCGGAGACCCGAGGAGACAACTCAATGAAAATTAACGCTTTTTAGCAACCGGTGCTTTAGCCGCGTTGACAGCGGTGTTGCTGACTGCGGTGAAGTTGGCTTGAGCCATGTCGGTGGCTTGTTTGACGGCTTTTTGAACCGACTCGAAGGCGTTGTTGGCAGCGGCGACAGCGCTTTTCATGACAGCCACGGCGGTTTCAGAACCGGCCGGTGCATTTTTGGACGCACCGTCCACCAAGCCCATGAATTTGGCTTGGGCTTCAGTAGCTTGACCTTCAAAGGCTTTGCTGAGCTCTGCGCTGGTGCTGGTCGCGATGTCGTAGAGGTGACGGCTATAGGCAGCTGATTTTTCAGCCAATGGCTGCATCAGGCCAGCTTGCATGGCCATCAGCTCTTGTGCATCTTTAACGCTCATCAGGGCTTGGGTTTGGTTCGCGGTTTCAGCCAAAGCGGCTTTGGAAGCCTGTACATTCAGCTCGACCAGTTTCTCGACGCCTTCAAAGGCTTTGTTGCTCATACCAAAAAGGGTTTCCATCGTGGCTTTTTGGGATGTCATCATTTGTTCAGCGGTCAACATATTCAAATCTCCTGTGAGTTAAAAAATAGTTGCTCTGCTGAATCAGTTGACACCTTGGTCTGCTAATTGCTGCACTGCAACATAACTCAAATTATAGGGGCTCGAATGTTGATTGCAAGTCATTTTTGCTGCGTTGCACCATTTTAGATGCGAGCCTCTAGGCCGCATGGGCTGGTCGTTTGGAGGTTGTTAGGGCCGTGATTAGGCTGTTAAAGAGCCGACTTCGGGTCACAATGCTGAGCTGCCTTGGGCTGTTTCTGCCGACGGATTTTTTCATTTTTCTGACACGCTTTGGCGTTTTAACTTGCAAGCTTTTTACTCCGACCACTTTGTTTTGCCCTTGCCGGAAGGGCATCGCTTTCCCATGGAGAAGTACGCTCGCCTGCGCGAGCGGATGGGCACCGAGTTGCTCGAGGTCGCGATGCGCGAGGCGCCCAGCGCCACGGATGGAGAACTGGCGCTGGCGCACAGTCCGGCCTATGTCAGCGCAGTGGCCAGCGGCGGATTACCCGCAGTAGCGATGCGTGAGGTCGGCTTCCCGTGGAGCCTGGAAATGGTCGAGCGCTCACGCCGATCGGCCGGTGCCACCATCGCGGCGGCCAGGGTGGCGTTGGGTTTGCATCAAGAGATCGGTCAAGGCACCCAATGCAAACCCCAGGGCATTGCCGCTAACATGGCCGGCGGCACACACCACGCCAGCGCCGACAAAGGCGGTGGTTTCTGCGTCTTCAACGATGCGGCCGTGGCGGCCCGACTGATGCAGGCCGAATGGGGCCGGCGATATGGTTGTCAGCAGCCTGTCCTGAAGGTGGCGATCATTGACCTGGATGTGCACCAAGGCAATGGCACGGCCAGCATCTTCCGAAATGACGACAGTGTTTTCACGCTGTCAATGCACGGCCAACACAACTTCCCGTTTCGCAAAGAGGCGAGTGATCTGGATGTGGACTTGCCGGACGGCTGCAAGGACAGTGACTATTTGGCGGCGCTTGAGCATGCGCTTGACGAGATGGAGCGGCGCTTTCAGCCGGGGCTGGTGATCTATCTGGCGGGTGCTGATCCTTTTGAGGGCGATCGTTTGGGCCGTTTGAGTTTGAGTTTTGATGGTCTGGAGGCCCGCGATCGGCGGGTTTTTGACTGGGCTTGGCAGCGGCGTATTCCACTGGCCATGGCGATGGCCGGTGGTTATGGCGTTGATATCGATGAAACGGTTCAAGTGCAAATGAACACTTACCGTGTCGCCTTGTCTTACTGGGAGAAGTGGCAAGACTTCACCGCATAAGATAAGCACATATTTCTAAAGGCGCGCTGAAGACGCTCAAAGATCATCAATCAGCGAGACAAACACACCCATGCCCGATATGTCCCAAGAAAGCACGTCAGACACTGGCAGCCAAGTTGAGGTGACGCATCAAGAGTTTTGTGCGGGCTTGCCTGCCGGTCGTTTTCACCTGATCGTGAATCCCGAAAAGGCCCAAAAGTACATCAAGCACCGCTTGTTCATCGTCGGCATTGCTTTGCCCGTCATCGGCCTTGGCACAGCGCTGAGTTGGTCGGGTTACACCTGGGCCGGTTTGCCGCTGATCGCCATTGGCTTATTGCTGCCTCGTGTGGTGAAGGCGCATGCCCCCAAAATTCTGCTGCACCTTGCTCTGCGCGAAGCCAGAACGTACCGTGACGCACTGGAATTCGAAATTTTGGAAATCCGTTTGCGTTAATTCAACCCCACTAGATTGGACCGCCTCAAGTGAGTAGTCGCCCAGCCAACCCCCTTGACACCGTGAATCCGGTCGATCAAGCCATCACCAGTCGCATGTCGGCCCGTGCATTTTTGCCTCAAGCCGTTGACCGGCAAATCATCACCCACTTGCTGGAGGTCGCCAGCCGGGCGCCATCGGGCACCAACACCCAGCCCTGGAAGGTCTATGTTTTGCAGGGGGCTAGCCGCGATGCGCTGGTCAGCAAGGTTTGTACGCTGCATGACGCTATCCGTGCCAATCCGGAACTAGGCGCCCAGCACAAGGAGGCGTACGCTTACTATCCGGAAAAATGGGTTTCGCCGTATATCGAGCGACGGCGTGAAAACGGCTGGGGCTTGTATAGCTTGCTGGGCATTGGCAAGGGGGACAAAGACAAAATGCACGCCCAGCACCAACGCAATTTCCGTTTTTTTGACGCCCCAGTCGGGCTCGTCTTCACGATTGACCGCGTGTTGGAACGCGGCAGCCTGCTGGACTACGGCATGTTTCTGCAGAACATCATGGTGGCTGCCCGAGCTCAGGGCCTACACACTTGCCCTCAAGCGGCCTGGAATAGGTTTGCCAACATCATCCTGCCGCACATTGGCGCTGGTGATGACGAAATGTTGGTTTGCGCTATGGCGTTGGGTTATGCCGACGAGTCGGCCCTGGTGAATACTTTTCACACCCCCCGGGTCCATGCCGGGGACTTCACCACTTGGCTTGAATGAGTCATCTCTGCTGCCGGTTGCGGGTAAAGTCAGGGGTTGTCCTTTTAACTTTCTTTGAAAGCGTTTTTTCATGACCATGACCACCACCCCTTCCGGCCTTCAGTATGAAGACACGGTGCTCGGCACCGGCGCCATTGCCAAAGCGGGCCAAGAAGTCAGCGTTCATTACACTGGCTGGCTTTTCAATGATGGCATGCAGGGTGCCAAGTTCGACTCCAGCAAAGACCGTGGCCAGCCATTTGGCTTTTCGCTCGGTGCCGGCCAAGTCATTCGCGGCTGGGATGAAGGCGTTCAGGGCATGTCAGTCGGTGGCACGCGCCGCCTGGTGATTCCTGCCGAGTTGGGCTATGGTGCGCGCGGTGCGGGTGGAGTGATTCCGCCTAACGCCACCTTGCTGTTCGAAGTCGACTTTCTCGGCTGATCGTCTTATCTCCCTCACCTGAGGCGCTGCACCAGACATGATCATCACCAGCCTGCTCGACACCGATCTTTACAAGTTCACCATGATGCAGGTGGTGCTGCACCAGTTTCCGGGTGCTCAGGTCGAGTATCACTTTAAGTGCCGCAATGCTGACAGTCCAGGCGTCCGTCCGCTGGCGCCGATGGTGAATGAAATCCGTGAGGAAATTCGCGCGCTGTGCACCTTGCGTTTTCAAGATGCCGAGTTGGCCTACCTGCAATCCATGCGCTTCGTCAAGAGCGACTTTGTAGATTTTCTGGGCTTGTTCCGGCTGAATGAAAAATACGTCACTGTCACGGCCTTGCCGTCAGGCGAGATTGATGTGGTGATCAAAGGCCCGTGGCTGCACACCATCCCGTTTGAAATCCCCATACTGGCCATCATCAACGAGGTCTACTTTCGGAATACCCAGAAACTGCCCGACGTCATGGAAGGCCGTCGCCGCTTGGACGTGAAAATCGAGCAACTCAAAGGTGAAGGCCTGAGTGCGCTGAAGATCGCCGACTACGGCACCCGCAGGCGTTTCAGTCGGGCCTGGCACGAAGAGGTGTTGCGCACACTGACCGCACGGCTCGGCGCTGGAACGGCCGGGCAAATTGCCGGCACCAGCAACGTGCTGTTTGCCATGAAGCTGGGCTTGACCCCGCTGGGCACCATGGCACACGAGTTTTTGCAGGCCTGCCAGGCTCTGGGACCGCGCTTGCGCGACAGCCAAGTCTTTGCCTTTGAGTCGTGGGCCCGTGAATACCGCGGTGACTTGGGTATTGCGCTCAGTGACGTTTACGGTATGAGCGCATTTTTGCGCGATTTCGACATGTTCTTTTGCAAGCTCTTTGACGGTGCCCGCCATGACAGTGGCGACCCGGCCGCTTGGGGTGAGCGCTTGATTCAGCACTACCGCATCAACCGTGTCGACCCGTGTACCAAGACCCTGATCTTCAGTGATGGGTTGACGGTGCCTAAAACCATTGAGTTGTACCGGCAGTTCAAAGGACGTTGCCAGTTGGCCTTCGGTATTGGCACCAACTTGACCAACGATCTTGGCTACGAGCCACTACAGATTGTCATCAAGATGGTTCAGTGCAATGGGCAACCAGTGGCCAAGGTGTCAGACACGCCGTCCAAAAACATGTGCAACGACGTGAAATACCTGGCGTATCTGCGACAAGTTTTTGAGATCGAGTGATAACTTTCTGTGTTCTACCCAGCTGCTTGGCCGCAGGGTTGAAAAAATCGCGACAAAAGATGGCAAAAAAGGTAGTTTTTTGAAAAATTTACAGCGCGTTGTCATGTTCGCATTTCTGGGGATGTCTCCGGCTTGCTCATGGGCTGCCGACTTTGACGCCAGTCAGCTATCGGTTTGGTGGGCGCTGCCTTTTGCCGGAATTTTGTTGTCCATTGCCGTCATGCCTTTGCTTTTGCCACAGGTTTGGCATCATCATTACGGCAAGATTTTTGCCGCTTGGGCGTTTGCATTTTTCGTGCCTTTTGGGCTTACCTTCGGCGTCTATATAGCGAGCGGCAGTTTGGCGCATGCACTGCTCGCCGAATACATTCCCTTTATTGTTTTGTTGACCGCCTTGTTCACTGTGGCTGGCGGCATTCATATTCGCGGCAATTTGCACGGCAGTCCAAGGTTGAATGCGGGCCTATTGGCTATTGGTGCGGTATTGGCCAGTTTCATGGGGACAACGGGCGCGTCCATGCTGATGTTGCGCCCGCTGATTCGCGCTAACGACAACCGTCAGCACCGGGCGCACGTGATTGTGTTTTTCATCTTCATCGTCTCAAACGTTGGTGGTTCGTTGACTCCACTCGGCGATCCACCTCTCTTTTTGGGCTTCCTCAAGGGCGTGGATTTCTTCTGGACGGTTAAACACATCTTTCCCGAAACGCTGTTTTTAGTTCTGAGTTTGCTGGCTATTTTCTTCGTGCTCGATACTTGGTTTTTCAAGCGTGAAGGTGTCATGCCGGTGGACCCAACGCCTGACACGCGGCGCTTTGGCTTTGACGGTGCAGCCAACTTTGGCCTGCTCGTTGCGGTGGTGGTGCTGGTCTTGCTGAGTGGTTTTTGGAAGTCCGCGGTGGTCTTCGATGTCATGGGCACCGATGTGGGTTTGCCCGGACTCGTGCGCGATGTCGGCTTGGTGGGGGTGACCTTGCTGTCATTGAGGATCACGGCCAACAGCGTGCATGCTGACAACCAGTTTTCTTGGGAACCGATGGTCGAAGTGGCCAAGTTGTTTGCCGGTATTTTCCTCACCATCATTCCCGTCATCGCGATGCTCAAGGCTGGTGTCAACGGGCCTTTTGGTGCGTTGGTGTCTGCCGTGACGCGCGCCGATGGCCAGCCTGATCCGATGATGTATTTTTGGGCCAGTGGGCTGCTGAGTTCTTTCCTGGACAACGCGCCCACTTATCTGGTGTTTTTCAATACGGCTGGTGGCGACGCGGCGGTGTTGATGTCGACGTTTGCGCCAACGCTGGCGGCTATCTCCGCCGGCGCTGTTTTCATGGGTGCGAACACTTACATTGGCAATGCGCCCAACCTCATGGTCAAGGCAATTGCCGAAGACCGTGGCATCCGCATGCCCAGTTTCTTTGGTTACATGGCTTGGTCATGCGTCATCCTGGTGCCGCTGTTCATCGTCATGAGCATCATCTGGTTTCGCTGAGCGATATCGCCGTTTTATTTTTCAAAGCCGCTTTCAATTTCATTCGTCAATTCATTTACTTGGACACCCTCATGAGCAAACCCAAAATTCTGGTCGCACGCGCAGTTTTCCCTGAAATCATCGAGCGCTTGTCGCAGCATTTCGAAGTTGAATCTAATCAGGCGGACGTGCTCTGGTCGAAAGCCGAACTGATCGCCCACCTGCAAGGCAAGCAGGGCGTTTTCACGACCGGTGGCGAACGGATTGATGCAGAGCTGCTGGCGGCTTGTCCCGACCTGAAAATTTGCGCCAACATGGCTGTGGGTTACAACAACTTCGACATCGATGCGATGACGGCTGCGGGTGTGTTGGGCACCAACGCGCCCGATGTGCTGACCGAAACCACGGCTGACTTTGGTTTTGCGTTGATGATGGCCACGGCTCGCCGGATGACGGAGAGTGAGCATTATTTGCGTGCCGGCAAGTGGACAAAGTGGAGCTTTGACATGTTTGCCGGCTCTGACATTCATGGCTCGACACTCGGCATTTTGGGCATGGGCCGGATTGGCCAGGGCATTGCCAAGCGCGGCGCCCACGGGTTCGGTATGAAGGTCATTTACCACAACCGTTCACGCTTGGATGCTACCCTCGAAGCGGATTGCAAGGCCCGCTATGTCAGCAAAGAAGAGTTGCTAAAAACCGCTGACCATGTGGTCTTGGTGCTGCCTTATTCGGCGGCATCGCATCACACTATTGGTGCGTCTGAGCTGGCCTTGATGAAACCCACAGCGACGTTGGTGAACATCGCTCGCGGTGGCATCGTGGACGATGCAGCTTTGGCCCAAGCGCTGAAAAACAAAGTTATCGCAGCCGCGGGTCTGGATGTGTTTGAAGGCGAGCCCAAGGTGCATCCTGATCTGTTGGACGTGCCTAACGTGGTGTTGACGCCGCACATCGCCAGCTCGACGATGCCAACGCGGCTCGCCATGGCCAGCTTGGCGGCGGCCAACCTGGTTGCCTTTTTGGGTGGCCAACCTGCGCTCACGCCACTCAATCCGGCGGCGCTAGAGCGCAAGTAAGTTTTTTCTAGGTTGACGTTATTGCCTTAGAACGCTTCAACGGCTCCTCGGCTCAAAAAGGTCTTCATGTCGGATGTTTCTGTGTGGTTGTTGGTACTGGCTGTTGTCAGTGTGTTGCTGCTGTTGGCACTGCTGGTCACGCAGCTTCGCGCGCGCCCAGCAGACCCGCAAAAAGTGTTAAATGAACTGGCCAGTCTGTCCTCGGCCAACGAGCGGTTGGAGCGTGAATTGCGCACCGAGGTGCAGACCAGCGCGCGCGGCACCCGCGCTGAACTGTCGCAGGGGCTGTCGCTGTTTCAGCAAGCACTGCTGGCACAGTCTGGCGACGTAGCGCGCACACAAAACGAACAGATCGATTCCTTTCGAATGCAACTTGGCGCCATGCAGCAGCATGTGTCTGAGGCACTGCAGCGCTTTTCCGATGGTTTGAACGAACAATTGCGTCTGGTCTCTGAGGGCAATGAGCGCAAGCTCGGCGAAGTGCGCTTGGTGGTTGAGCAGCGGCTCACCGCCTTGCAAGAGGGCAACGAGAAAAAGCTCGACCAGATGCGGGCGACGGTGGACGAAAAACTCCAAGCGACGCTCGAAACCCGGCTTGGTGAAAGTTTCAAGCAAGTCGCTGACCGACTGGAGCAAGTGCACAAGGGGCTGGGTGAGATGCAAAGTCTGGCGCAAGGTGTGGGTGATCTCAAACACCTGCTGACCAACGTCAAAACACGCGGTATTTTTGGCGAAGCGCAGCTTGCTGCCTTGCTCGAACAAGTCTTCACAGTCGACCAGTACGCGGCCCAAATTGCCACCCGTCCCGGCGGCAAAAACACGGTGGACTTTGCTATCAAGCTGCCGGGCCGGAGTGACTCCGGCGAGCCATTGTGGTTGCCGATTGACGCGAAATTTCCGAATGAAGATTACGAGCGCTTGCTAGACGCTCAGCAACGCGCTGACGCCGCAGGCGCCGAGGTGGCAGGCAAGGCGCTCGAGGTGCGCATTCGCCTGGAAGCCAAATCTATCAGCGACAAATACATCGAGCCGCCGTACACCACGGACTTTGCGATTTTGTTTTTGCCGACCGAAGGGCTGTACGCCGAAGTACTGCGGCGTCCGGGTTTGATGGAGTCGCTGCAGCGTGATCACCGCGTCGTGCTGGCGGGCCCGACCACCTTGCTGGCCATGCTCAATTCGCTGCAAATGGGTTTTAGAACCTTGGCGCTGGAGAAGCGCTCAAGCGAGGTCTGGCAAGTTCTGGGCGCAGTCAAAACCGAGTTTGGTAAATTTGGTGACGTGCTGGCCAAGGTCAAGTCGCAAACCGAAACGGTGCTGAACACCTTGAACAGCGCCGAGCAGCGTAGCCGTGTCATGGGCAAGGCGCTGCGCCAAGTTGAGGCCTTGCCCGAAGCCGAATCTGCCCGGCTGATTCCTCTCGACCCGATCGATCCGCTGGACCGTGATACAGATTAACCAATGCCCATGAGTCGCGACGCATGACCCCCGAATTAATCCGTATCATCGTGGCCCAGATCTGCCTTCACGCCTGCATGGCGGGGACGCGGATGGCTGCACCTTTGTTGGCCTTGCACCAAGGCTACAGCCCTTTGGCGGTTGGCGTCTTACTGGCCTTGTTCGCCTTGACGCAAGTTTTTCTGGCCTTGCCGGCTGGTCGTTATGCCGACCGGCATGGACTCAGAAAACCGCTGATCTTCAGCATGCTGGCGTCAATGGCGGGTGCCGGTGCGGCCATGGCTTTTCCGGTGTTCCCGGTGCTATGCGTCGCCGCCTTGATGACGGGAGGTGCGACTGGCACAGCGTCGATTGCCTTGCAGCGCCACGTGGGCCGCGCAGCCCAAGGGGCTTTGCAGCTCAAACAGGTGTTTAGCTGGCTTTCCATCGGTCCGGCGATTTCAAATTTTATTGGCCCTTTCTCGGCTGGCATTTTGATTGACCATGTGAGCTCGGATCCGGAAAGCCTGCTCGGCTATCGAGCCGCTTTTTTGATGATGGCAATTTTGCCCCTGGCCAGTTGGTGGTTCCTTCGCAGTGTGCGTGAATTGCCGCCCATCCATGTCGCGCCGGGCAGTGCACCGACGAAGACATGGGACCTGATGGGGAATCTTCGTTTCAAGCAACTCATGCTGGTCAATTTGTTTTTATCCTCGTGCTGGGACGTGCACACTTTTGTGGTGCCCGTGCTGGGCTTTGAACGTGGGATTCCTGCCTCTGTGATCGGGACAATTCTGGGCGTATTTTCCGTCGCTGCTGCAGCCGTGCGCATTCTGCTACCCATGATTGCCAATCGTGTTCGTGAGTGGGCTGTGTTGTGTACTGCGATGGTGATCACTGGGCTGCTGTTCGGTGTTTACCCACTGACGACAACCGCGCTGGCCATGGGTGTGTGTTCGGTCATGCTCGGCTTGACACTCGGCATGGTGCAGCCAATGGTGATGAGTATGCTGCATCAGATCACGCCCGAGGCGCGGCATGGCGAAGCTTTAGGTTTGCGTTTGATGGCGATCAACGCCTCAAGCGTGATCATGCCATTGCTTTTCGGAACGGCCGGGGCCGTCATTGGCATTGCCGGCGTGTTCTGGATCACCGGCGCGGCGGTGGGCGCTGGCGCCCGCGCTGCGTGGCTTATGAAAGACAGTTTGCCGTCCAGCCCGCACAGCTCAAAGGGGTCGCCCGAGCCCTGAATTCACAGCTCGTAAAAGCTCTTGATCGCGTCCCATGCGTCTTGCGGATCGTCGACGTAGGTCAACAGATCCAAGTCTTCCGGTGCGATGGCGCCTTCTTCTATCAGCACATCAAAGTTCAACAATCGCTTCCAGTAGCTGCTGCCAAATAAAACAATTGGCACCGGCTTGGCCTTTTTGGTTTGCACCAATGTGATGACTTCAAACAACTCGTCGAGTGTGCCGAAGCCGCCGGGGAAGGCCACCAAGGCTTTGGCGCGCATCATGAAATGCATCTTGCGCATCGCGAAGTAATGGAACTTAAAGTTCAGCGATGGCGACACATAGGGGTTGGACTTCTGCTCATGCGGCAAGGCGATATTGAGCCCGACGTTGGGCATGCCCAACTCGTGCGCCCCCCGATTGGCCGCTTCCATGATGCCGGGCCCGCCGCCAGTGCAAATGAACAATTGCTCTTGGGGTGAACTGGCTTTGCTGTGCGCCGCCACGAGCCTGCTGAAGAGGCGGGCTTGATCGTAATATTTTGAATTTCGAACGTGTCGCTCAGCCAATACGATCGCGGCTGCATCGCCAGATTTTTTGGCCGCGGCGAGGGCTTCATTGGCTTGCTCTGGTGCCGGGAAACGAGCGCTGCCAAACACCACGATGGTGTTTTCGATACCTTGTGCCTGCTGATCTGATTCGGGCTTGAGCATTTCAAGCTGCATGCGCAGACCACGGGTTTCGCGGCGCAATAAAAATTCGGGGTCGGCAAACGCTAACCGGTAAGCATCGGGATTCAGCGCATAGCCTTGGTTGGAATGCGCTTGGAGTTCAGCCCAGGCATCGGCAAGAGGACTGTCGGAAAGGTCTTGAGTGGATTTCATGACCCCATTGTCGGCCAGCTAACACGCCCCGCTGAAGCTGAACACTGGCGGCATGGTGCCGCCAGTGGGATTTCAAGCTTAAACCCGCTTGCGGTATTCGCCCGTGCGGGTGTCGATTTCGACAACGTCACCTTGAGCGACGAAGATCGGCACGCCGAGGTCAAAGCCGGTGGCGATCTTGGCAGGTTTCAGCACTTTGCCGGAGGTATCGCCTTTGACGGCAGGCTCGGTCCAAGTGATTTCGCGTTGCACGCTGGTCGGCACTTCAACCGAAATGGCCTTGCCGTCATAAAACACAACTTCGAGTTCCATGCCGTCTTGCAGGTAGTGCAGGGCGTCGCCCATGTTTTCGGCTTCGACTTCGTACTGGTTGTACTCGGCGTCCATGCAGATGTACATCGGGTCGGCGAAGTAAGAGTAGGTGCAGTCTTTCTTGTCGAGGATGACTTGGTCCACCTTGTCGTCGGCCTTGAACACTTGTTCGGTGTTGAAGTTGGCGATCAGGCTTTTCAGTTTCATGCGCACCGTGGCGGAATTGCGACCGCCGCGGCTGTATTCGGTTTTCAGCACGACCATCGGGTCCTTGCCGTGCATGATGACGTTGCCGGCGCGGATTTCTTGAGCGATTTTCATAAAAATTTGAAGGTAAGGCCGCAGCCGGAGCGGGTTGGCGCTGGCGTGATGCGGCGAGTTAGCGGGGTGCAAAGTAGCTGGATGACCAGACCGCCAATTCCCCAAAAGCCTCTGATTTTAGCGGTTTTTAGCCACAAACTGAAGCAGACGACTTGTCATGTCATCTTGCCCGAGCAGTGCCTGCCGCGCGGATTCGGCGTGTTGGCGCCAGTCGACCAGGTCGGAGGCGCTGGGGGCCATCAGCTTTTCACCGCTTGTGTTCCATGCGCGGTGAAAGGTCTTGAGCGATGCGGGGGCGTCCAGCTGCTGCAAAAATGCCTCGAGTTTGGGCAGATGCGCACCATCGTCCTGCGGGTAAATGCTCCAGACCAAGGGTTTGCCGGCCCACAGGGCGCGCAGCACCGAATCTTCACCGCGAACGAAATTCAAGTCACAACGCCAGAGCAGGTGGTCAAACTCGGTCTGGCTTAGCCACGGCAGCCAAGTGATCGTCAGTTGCTTTGGGTCGGCTTTTCCTGGCGCGGTTTTCCATTGGCTTAGCACGGCCTTGACAGCTTGCGCCGTCCTGCCCGCGGTCACCTGCAACTCGACGGGTTGCCCGGCCAGACCGTGGAGCGACCATTCGGACAGCAGGGCGTCGAGTGCAGGCGGTTCATAACAAAACAGCGAGACCTGCAATCGGGACGAGACGCGATGCTGCTCGACTTCGGCTTCAACATCAGCCATGCTTTTGAGCAGTCCGGGTTCGCGCTGCAAGCCGCCGGTTTGGGCTGTGAATCCAGGGTAAAAAAACCATTTGGTCCAGCCCGCAGCCGGCCCGTGGCTGACCAACGACGGCATGGCGTGGCAGCGTTCGACATAGCTTTCAGCCGACAAGTATTCAAGATTTAACCAATAGCGCGCGGGCTTATTGAACTCGAGTTGGACCACCCAGAGCGCCAGAAACTCAGGCGGGATATCGCAGCCAAAGGCTTCTATCAGCACATCGCCGGGTTGTTTGGCGAGGAGGGCGGCCACTGACGTGGATTCAATGGACTGCGCCCACGACAGGACCTCAACACCCTCAGCACCTGTCGGCGCCATCCAGCTCAGGGCCGAGGCGTCGTCAACCCACAAGCGCACCCTTTCGCCGCGCGCTGCCAAGTCGGCGCTGAGCCGCCAGCAGACGCCAATGTCCCCAAAGTTATCGATGACTTTGCAAAAAATGTCCCATTGGCGGCGGCGATTCATGCAAGGATTGTCCACAATACGGCAACGCTGCCGCAAACTGACCGTCCGTTCTCACACCATGACCCAGCCTCACGAATTTGACCCCCAACTGCTCAGCGAAGTGGCTGCACTGCCCGCCATGCCTGGCGTGTACCGTTACTTTGACGCGGAAGGCGGTGTGCTGTACGTGGGCAAGGCGCGCAACCTGAAAAAACGCGTCACCAGTTATTTCCAAAAAAACCATGGCGGCACACGTATTGGGCTGATGGTCACGCGCATCGTGCGCATGGAAACCACGGTGGTGCGCTCTGAGGCCGAAGCGCTGCTGCTTGAAAACAACCTGATCAAGACGCTGCATCCGCGCTTCAACATTTTGTTCAGGGACGATAAAAGCTACCCTTATCTGAAGCTGACAGCGGCGCAAATTCCGGAACAATCGTCTCAAGCGATTGAAAAAAGCGTGGCACAACTGCCCGCCGTGGCTTTCCCGCGCATGGCGTACTACCGCGGCGCGATTGAAAAAAAGCACCATTATTTTGGTCCGTACCCGAGCGCCTGGGCGGTGAAAGAAAGCATCTTGTTGCTGCAAAAAGTGTTCCGCTTGCGCACCTGTGAAGACACGGTGTTCAACAACCGCACCCGGCCTTGTCTGCTGTACCAGATCAAGCGTTGCACCGCCCCTTGTGTGGGGCACATCAGCGCAGAGCAATACGCCATGGACACGGCCAATGCGGCGCGTTTTTTGCGCGGGCAGACACAAGACATCGTGACCGATCTGGAGCGAAAAATGCAGCATCACGCGGAGCTGCTTGAGTTTGAGCAGGCCGCCGAGTTGCGCAATCAGATTGCGGCGCTGTCGAACATCCTGCACCAGCAGGCGATGGAAACAGGTGGGGACAAAGACGTTGATATTCTGGCCGTCAAAGTACATGGCGGCAAAGCTTGCGTCAACCTGGCGATGGTGCGTGGTGGCCGTCACTTGGGCGACCGGCCGTACTTCCCCAGCCATGTGCAGGACGCCACCGATATCGCAGAACTGGATACCGAATTGCCGGAAGCCGCAGCCGAAACAATCAAGGAAGCAACAACTGAAGCCATCACAGACGGAGCGCCATCCACAGACCTGAAGCCCGTCAAGGTAAAAGCGCCAAAGTCGGTCGAGTCGCTGATCCTCGAAGCCTTCATCGCCCAACACTACATTGACGTGCTGGTGCCGCCCACACTGGTCTGCTGCGCACCGGTCGACAAAGATTTGATTCGGGCGCTGTCGGCGCAGACCGGCGTGCGCATCAGCGCCATCCATCAGCCGCGTGAGCAGCGCCGCATCTGGCTGGAGATGGCGCAAAAAAATGCCGATCTCCAGCTGGCCCGCTTGCTGGCCGAGCAGGGCTCGCAGCAGGCGCGTACGCTGGCATTGGCCGAGGCCCTAGAGCTGCCGACCGACAAACTTGATTTGCTGCGCATTGAATGTTTTGATATTTCGCACACCGCAGGCGAAGCCACGCAGGCTTCATGCGTGGTGTTCCATGACCACAAGATGCAAAGCGCCGAATACCGGCGCTACAACATCGACGGCATCACGCCGGGTGACGACTACGCTGCCATGCGCCAAGTGCTGCTGCGCCGTTACACCAAGTTGGCCGAGGCCGCGCGCAACAACGAAGCCAAACTGCCCGATCTGGTGCTGATTGACGGCGGTAAGGGCCAAGTCTCGATGGCGCGTGAAGTATTTGAAGAATTGGGTCTCGACCTCGGCCTGATCGCCGGCGTCGAAAAAGGTGAAGGACGCAAAGTCGGTCTTGAGGAATTGGTCTTTGCCGATGGCCGCGAGAAGGTTTACCTCGGTCGTGACTCGGCCGCCTTGATGCTGATCGCGCAGATTCGCGACGAGGCGCATCGCTTTGCCATCACCGGCATGCGGGCACGGCGGGCCAAGGTTCGGGTAGGCGGCAGCAAGCTGGAAGACATCGCCGGCATTGGCCCCAAAAAACGCGCCAACTTATTGCAACGCTTCGGCGGAATTCGCGGCGTCACGTCTGCCAGCGCGGAAGATATTGCGACGGTGGAGGGCATTTCGAAGGAGTTGTCTGAGGAGATTTATCGGGCCTTGCATTGAGCTTGTTAACGTAACC
>CANCCE010000041.1 GCA_947374505.1 Comamonadaceae bacterium
CTAAAACAAGGTTTTGTCAGCTATTCCCATAGCAGGCCCCAACGATGAGGTAAATTCAGTGCGAGGTTTACCTATGACAGAAAAAATCATCCCTATTGCGGATATCCGCTACGCCAGCCGTGTGCCGCACGTGCCGGCACAGATTCAAACACCCACCGGCTTGCTGGCGGACACCTTGGGCAGACCGCTGCGCGACTTGCGCATCAGCGTCACAGACCGCTGCAACTTCCGTTGCAGCTATTGCATGCCGCGCGAAGTCTTCGACAAGGACTACGCCTTCCTGCCGCAAAGCTCGCTGCTGAGCTTTGAAGAAATCGCGCGTCTGGCACGGATTTTTGTGACCAACGGTGTGGAAAAAATTCGCCTGACGGGTGGCGAGCCGCTGCTGCGAAAAAACCTCGAAGTGTTGATCGAGATGCTGGCCAAGATCAAAACGCCAAGCGGTCAGGCACTGGACATCACACTCACCACCAATGCATCGCTGCTGGCCAAAAAAGCCCAAAGTCTGAAAGACGCCGGACTGCAGCGCGTCACCGTCAGCCTCGACGGGCTGGACGACGCAGTTTTCAGGCGCATGAACGATGTCGACTTTCCGGTGGCCGACGTGCTCAAGGGCATCGAAGCGGCGCAGCGTGTTGGCTTGGCGCCGATCAAGGTCAACATGGTCGTCAAGCGCGGCACCAATGACGCTGAGATCTTGCCGATGGCGCGCCACTTTCGCAACTCAGGGGTGGTGCTGCGCTTCATTGAATACATGGACGTCGGTGCCACCAACGGCTGGCGCATGGACGAAGTGCTGCCCTCAGCGCAGGTGATCGAACGTTTGCAAGCCGAATTTCCAATGCTGGCAGTGAACCCCAACTACGCCGGCGAAACCGCCGAGCGCTGGCGCTACGCAGATGGCGGCGGCGAAGTCGGCGTCATCAGCAGCGTGACGCACGCTTTTTGCGGCGACTGCAACCGCGCCCGACTGTCGACCGAGGGCAAACTCTTTTTGTGCTTGTTCGCCAGCCAAGGGCAAGACCTGCGCGCCTTGTTGCGCGGCGACTTTTCAGACGAACAAATCGGCGGTGCCGTCGGGCATATCTGGCAATCGCGCGCCGACCGTTATTCAGAAATGCGCGCCGCGCTGCCCGCAGACGCTTCGCCACCGGAGACCGGACGGCGGGTTGAGATGAGTTACATCGGCGGCTAACCAATTAAAAATAAATGATTGATATTTCAGAAATTACCGGGCTTATTTTGGCGGGTGGCCGCGGTTCACGCATGGGTGGCGCGGACAAAGGCCTGCAAAACTTCAACGACGTGCCGCTGGCCTTGCACACGCAGTTGCGTCTGAGCCCGCAAGTCGGCGAGCTTCTCATCAATGCCAACCGGAACTTGGCAGCGTACGAATCGTTTGGTGTGCCGGTTTGGCCGGATGCGGCGAGCCTTGGCGACTTCGCTGGCCCACTGGCTGGCTTTATGACGGGTCTGGAGCGCTGCGAATCCGCCTTCATGCTGACCGTGCCATGCGACACACCGCTATTCCCGCAAGACCTCGTGGCACGCCTAGCGGCTGCGCTGGAAGCTGAAGACGCAGAGATCGCCATGGCGGCGGCGCGTGAAGAAGATGGCCAACTGCGGGCTCAACCTGTGTTTTGCCTGATGCACGCAGAACTGCTCGAAAGCGTGGTTAAGTTCACCCACGGCGGCGGCCGCAAAATCGACGCATGGACGGCGCTGCACAAAACCGTGCTGGTACCGTTTGACTTGCCCGGTGATGACCCCAAAGCATTTTTCAATGCCAACACGCTGGCCGAATTGCACCAGCTCGAAAACCGCTGAGCCCATGAAAACCATTGCGCAGATTGCTGCCGAGCTTCAGGGTTACGACCCTCAGGCGCTGCCCGCCAAGGCGGTGTTGGACTTTTTGCAGCGGCTGGTGACAGCCGTGACCGAAAGCAGCAACCAGCCGCTGTTTGACGCGCTGGGCAAGGTGCTGTCTGCCGATGTGATTTCCCCGATGGACGTGCCGCCACACGACAACTCGGCGATGGACGGCTATGCCTTTGACGGCAGCCAGTTGCAAGCTGATGTCCCTTTGACACTCAAAGTCGTCGGCACAGCGCTGGCCGGCAAAGCCTGGATGGGCACCGCGGGTGCGGGAGACTGCGTGAAGATCATGACCGGAGCCATCATGCCGGCCGGCTTCGACACGGTGGTGCCCCAGGAATTAGTCACCCAGCTGGGGGGTGAAACCGCTGCTGTGGTCATCCCGCCGGGCCTGCTCAAGCCCGGCGACAACCGGCGACTGCGCGGTGAAGACTTGGCACAAGGCCGCCCTGCACTCCTCAAAGGCCAAGTCGTCACGCCAGCCCGACTCGGCCTGGCCGCCTCGCTGGGCTTGCCAAGCCTGCCCTGCTGGCGGCCACTGCGTGTGGCTTACTTTTCAACCGGCGACGAGATTTTGTCGCTAGGCGAAGCGCCGCGTGAAGGCGCGGTCTATGACAGCAACCGTTACACCACCTTCGGCCTGCTGAAGCGGCTAGGCTGCGAGGTGATTGACATGGGCGTCATCAAAGACGATCCCACCCTGCTGGAAGCCGCCTTCCGCTCTGCGGCGGCACAGGCTGATGCAATCATCACCAGCGGTGGTGTCAGCGTCGGTGAAGCCGACTACACCAAAGCCATGATGAAAAAGCTCGGTGATGTGGCCTTCTGGCGCATTGCCATGCGACCCGGGCGGCCGATGGCCGTGGGCCGGATTGCCGCAGAGTCAAATCAAAAAACGGGGGCTGTGTTGTTCGGCCTGCCCGGCAATCCAGTCGCCGTGATGGTGACTTTTCTGGCCTTTGTACGGCCGGCTTTGCTGCAGATGATGGGTTGTACTGACAGCCCAGCGCCGCTGCTCAAAGCCCACAGCCAAGAGCCGATGCGTAAAAAGGCAGGTCGCACCGAATACCAGCGCGGCTGGGTCTCAACAGCTGCAGATGGCTCCTTACAAGTGCGCACCACCGGCAACCAAGGCTCCGGGGTATTGAGCTCCATGGCTGAAGCCAATGGCCTCATCATGTTGCACCACAGCCAAGGCAACGTCGCGGTTGGCGACTTGCTCGATGTGATGATGTTTGACGGTGCAATCTAGCGAAGGTCAGTGGCCGACCGCAGCCGCTGTTTCATAAGCCTCTTGTGTATTGGCACCAGGAATTGCCTTGCGGGCAAACAGCGTGTACATGGTTGGCACCACGAAAATAGTCAGCAGTGTCCCCAGAGACATGCCGCCCACAATGACCCAGCCGATTTGCATGCGGCTTTCAGCGCCCGCGCCGGTGGCCATGGCCAGCGGCAATGCGCCTAGCACCATCGCGCCGGTGGTCATCAGAATGGGGCGCAGTCGCTGCGCCGAGGCCTTGACGACCGCGTCAACCATGTCCATTCCCTGCGTCCGCAATTGATTGGTGAATTCCACAATCAAAATGCCGTGCTTGGTGATGAGGCCAACCAGCGTGATCAAACCAATCTGCGAGTACACATTGAGTGATCCGCCGCTCCATTTGAGGGCCAGCAAGGCGCCAATCATCGACAGTGGCACCGACAACATGATGACCAGCGGATCGACAAAACTTTCGAACTGCGCCGCCAGCACCAGGAAAATAAATACCAGCGCCAACACAAAGACAATCACCAGTGCCCCTTGGGAATTACGAAATTCACGGGACGTGCCATTGAGCTCCGTGCTGTACCCCGTCTTGAGAATTTTGGACGAGGTTTCGTTCATGAAACGCAAGGCTTGGCCTAAGGAGTAATCGCTGGACAAGTTCGCAGTGATGGTAACTGAGCGGCGTTGACCAAAGTGGTTCAGCTCGCGGGGTGAGACGCTTTCACGCACCTTCACCAAAGCCGCCAAAGGAATGATGGCGTCGTTGCGACCCCGCACATAAATTCGATCAATGTCGTCCGGCGTGTTGCGGCCGAGGGCCTGCGTCTGCACGATCACGTCGTACTGTTCGGCATCCCGTTTGTAGCGCGTGACGTTGCGGCCACCGAGCAGAGTTTCAATGGCCTTGGCGACCACTTCGACACTCACGCCAAGGTCGGCCGCCTTTTCACGGTCAACGTTGATGCGCAACTCTGGTTTGTTCAGCCGCAAGTCGACGTCAGGCGAGACAATGCCAGGATTCTTGGCCATTTCGTCGAGCATTTGACGCACCACTGCATTCAAATTCTGATAGCTTTCAGACGTCTGAATCACGAAGTTAAGCGGCCGCTCACGAAAGCCCTGACCCAACGAAGGCGGTGTGATCGGAAAGGCGGTGACCCCCGACAGACTGGCAAATTTAGGGCCAAGTTCACGGGCCATGTCCATGGTCGTGCGCGTGCGTTGATCCCAATCAACCGTCCGGTAAATCACGCTGGCCTGAGCCACGGTCGGATTACCCAAGCTGACGTAAATGCGGTCAAACTCTTTGAAAGGTTGACCCATTTTTTCCATTGCGCGTGCGTAGCGGTCGGTGTAGCCCAGCGTTGCACCGTCGGGTGAATTGACGTTAGCCAAAATCACGCCACGGTCTTCCATCGGTGAAAGCTCCTGCTTCATGGTCGGGAAAATAAGCACAATCGCACCGGCGCTGATCAGCATCACCAGCATCACCAACCAACGAGCCTGCAGCAACCAACCCTTCGCGCGCGCCAACAAACCAGCGCCGGTTGCAGGTCGATAGCGCATGGTCACAAGCCAGCGCAAGAAAACACCATAACTGTCGGACAGACCCGTCAACAGTCGCTCCATGCCCCGATCAAAACGATTCGGATTCGGGTTGTGGCGCAGCAACTGCGTACACATCATGGGCGTCAGTGTCAGCGCTACAAAACCCGACACCACCACAGCGCCGGCGAGTGCCAAAGCGAACTCCACAAACAGTCGACCCGTTCGCCCCGGCGTGAATGCCAGCGGCGCATACACCGCCACCAGCGTGGCCGTCATGGTGATGATGGCAAAACCGATTTCACGGGCACCCTTGATCCCGGCTGAAAACGGATCCATGCCCTCTTCAATGTGCCGGTAGACGTTTTCCAGCATGACGATCGCGTCATCAACCACCAGACCAATCGCGAGCACCAGCGCCAGCAAGGTCAGCGTGTTGATGGAGAAGCCAGCTAGCGCCATCAGCGCGAAAGTGCCGATCAGACTCACCGGAATGGTGATGATGGGAATGATCGACGCACGCAAGGTGCGCAAGAACACAAAAATGACCAGCGCCACCAGCAGCACCGCTTCCACAATCGTGCGATAGACGTTTTTAACGGAACGGTCAATGAAAACCGAGTTGTCATTCGTCACGTCAATCACCATGCCGGCCGGCAGGTCAGCTTGGAGTTTTGGCAGCGCCGCCTGCACACCTTTGGACAGGTCGAGAGGATTGGAGGTGGCTTGACGGATCACGCCAACGGCCACGGCGGCGCGACCGTTGACGCGGACAGCGGTACGCTCATCGGCCGCGGCTTCCTCAACACGAGCCACATCGCGCACCCTGACTGAAAAGCCGTTGACGGTTTTCACCACAATATCGCCAAACTGAACGGGGCGGATCAGGTCGGTCTGCGAGGTGACGCTGAATTCGCGCTGCTGGGACTCGATACGCCCCGCCGGCAATTCCATGTTGCTGCGCCGGATGGCATCCTCCACATCCTGGCTGGTCAGGCGAAAGGCCGCCATCTTGTCCGTGTCGAGCCAAACACGCATGGCGTATTTGCGCTCGCCATAAATTCGCACATCGGCCACGCCAGTGACCGTCTGAAAGCGCGGCTTCACAATCCGATTGACCAAATCGTTGATCTGTAATTGCGTCAAGGATTCGCTGGAAAATGCGATCTGAATCACCGGAAATGCATCGGCCTCGACTTTCGCGATCACCGGCTCTTCAATCGCTTGCGGTAAGCGATTACGCACACGAGAGGTTCTATCTCGGACCTCGGCAGCAGCTGAATCGGCGTCTTTTTCAAGCCGGAAACGGACACTGATCTGACCTTGATCAGCGCGACTGATCGAAGTGATCACATCAACGCCGTCAATGCCGGCGATGGAATCTTCCAGCGGCTTGGTCACCTGAGACTCGATGACCTCAGCCGAAGCGCCCGGATAGCGCACGCTGACGGTGACCATCGGCTCGTCAATTTTGGGGTATTCGCGCACCGTGAGCCGGTTGAAACTGACCGCGCCAATCAGCACGATCAGCAGCGACAGCACGGTGGCAAACACCGGTCGGCGGATGGAAACTTCAGCGATTTGCATAGTCAGGGCTTCCGGCTATCGGTCTGGAACATTCAGGCGGGCGATCACGAAGATTTGCGCATCGGCTTGGCCGACGGGCTGGCAGCTTCAGCCATGCCAGCGCGGCAAGGGTCTGGACCGGTGAGCGCGGCCAAGGCATTGGCCGGGAGCTTTGGCGAAGCGACGGCTTTGGGTGCAGCGGGTGCTGTTGGCGCAGCGGCGATCTCCAGCACGCGCACAGCGGTACCATCACGCTGAACGCGCTGCTGCCCCGCAATGACAACGGTCTCACCAACATCCAGACCATCGACAATTTCAACCTTGCCAGGCATACGCTGACCAACCTTGACTTCGACACGTTGCGTCACGAAACCCGTACCGTCAGGACCAGGCAGCAGCTTGATAACAAATTGCTTGCCCGCCTGCGGCACGATGGCTTCCTCAGGAATCACGCGGGCATTATCACGCTGGCCAAAAACAGTATTGACGCGCGCAAACATGCCAGGGCGCAATTGCAGGCGACGGTTGTCAATGCAGGCGCGCACGCCAACCGAACGGCCATTCGCGTCAATCAGCGGATCAATGGCCTGCAGGACAGCCACGAATTGGCGGCCCGGCAAGGCATCAAGTTCCACGACAGCGGTCTGGCCGCGGCGGACTCTGGACTGAAAGCGCTCGGGCAGACGGTAGTCCACAAAAATAGCTTCGATGTCTTCGATATTGACAATGTCAGCGCCATCCTTGAGGTAGTCGCCGACATTCACCATGCGGATACCGGCCATGCCATCAAATGGGGCGAGAATTTTCAAGCGCGCTGCGGTCGCGTTTGCAAGTGCCAGCTTGGCCTCGGCCACTTGAAGAGCCGCCGCACTTTCATCCACGGTACGACGGCTGATGAAGTTTTGTTCCACCAAGTCTTGGTTGCGTTTGTGGTTGGCTACGGCGATGCTGCGTTCAGCCACGGCTTGTTGGACTTGGGCCATCGGCAACTGATCGTCCAGTTGCACCAACAACTGACCTTTTTTGACGCGTCCGCCATCTTGAAAATTGAGCTGTGTGATGCGCCCACTGATCTCGGGCCGCACAATAACGCCTTGGCGCGAACGCAGCGAACCGACAGCCTGAACGTCGTCCACCAATTTCATGACTTCAACACGGCCTACCTCAACAGAAGGCTTGCCGCCGCCAGCGACTCCTGCTGGCCCAGCCGCGCCCGACCCACCCTTGGTGCCAGGCTCAGCGAGAGAGGCCAAAGGCGCTTCACCTAATCGCTTGGCTGGCTGATTCTGATACCACCATGCCGCCGTGCCAAGCGTTGCGATCCCCACAGCGGCGGCCACTGTATAAATTACTTTAGAAGACATGGGTCGATAGTTCTCTTTTTTGTAAGAATGAGTTAATGCAGCAATGTAGCAGGATGTCACGCTGACACAGAGCGGCCATGCCTGAAAAAGACATTTTCGATGCCAATTTACCCACGCTTCACAATTCCCTCAAAGTCGGGCGGCAGACCGATTGGCAGCCAAGGCCATGTCGACCCCTTTATTGGCCAAAGTGTCGGCTCGCTCGTTGCCGGGATCTCCGGCATGACCCTTGACCCAACGCCAATCAATTTGATGCCCTCCCGAAGCCACCAACGCATCCAAACGTTGCCAGAGGTCGACGTTTTTCACGGGCGCTTTGGCCGCGGTACGCCAGCCGCGGGCTTTCCAGCCGTGGATCCACTCGGTGATGCCCTTGCGGACATATTCGCTGTCAAGGTAAAGCGTCACTTGGCAAGGTCGCTTGAGCGCCGACAAAGCCTCAATCACCGCCATGATTTCCATGCGGTTGTTGGTGGTGCCAAGTTCGCCGCCGAACAACTCCTTGACAGTGCCACCGGATGTCAACATGGCGCCCCAGCCGCCGGGGCCAGGATTGCCTTTGCAGGCCCCATCGGTATAAATCACCACCGGCGCGGCCGGGGTCTGAATGTCTGTCATGAATTTGTTGTGTCCGTTAAAGATGAAGGTGATGTCGATCGGGTTTGATGCCTATTCGCCACCACAGCAGGTGCGGGCGCGCGAGCCGCGCGGTCTTTCCAGGAAGGCTCCAGCAGACGCATGCCGCGTACGCGCTTGGTTGCCACCAAAAAATACACCGCACCAAAAATGGGCAACCAACGCGCACCCGCGACGTCCATCCAAGCGAAACGCCCGAGCCAGCGCGCGTTATCAATGGCCGGCCGGTAGCAGCCAAATTGCGCCGATTCAACCTCAAAGCTGAGCAGTCGCAGCCAATCCCGCAAGCGCCAGTGCCCAATTAAATCAGCATGCTCTGGCAAAAACAATTTGCCGAAACCCAGCCGCTTGCAGAGTTGGGCGCGCTGCTGTCTCAGTCCCCACAAACTGGCTGGATTCAAACCACTGATGACCACGCGACCTTCTGGCACCAGCACGCGCTCGACCTCCCGCAGGGTGGCATGCGGGTCATGGCTCACCTCCAGCGTGTGAGGTAAAACGACTAAGTCCAAGCTGTTGGCAGGAAAAGGCAAAGCGGCTGAATGCGTTAAAAGTGAGATGCATCGGGAACTCTGGAGTGACTGATGGCTCAGATTCAAACTTGCTTCAGGAGCGTTTACAGTCGTGCCATGCATTGAATCGAGCGCCAGCCACTGATGCGGCATGCGGTTGCTGCGCAAGGTGTCCATGTCTTGCAAACCCAACTGCAAGGCGTGAAAGCCAAATATATCGGCAACCGCTTCGTCGAAACGCTCACGCTCCCACGCCAGCAAGTATTCACCGGGCGGTGTTTTCAACCAGTCCGTCAACCCTATAATTTCTGAGCTCATCAAAACCAATGCCTGTGTTTTCTCAATTTATTCTGATGACCCAGCAGCCGTTCTTAAGACCGGCGCAGCGCTTTCAGTCAGTCGCTGATTTTAGTCAAGCCTTCACGCCTCGCAAGAGCTCCTGATGATCTTTCATTTCGACCATTCACAGAGCTGCTTAACGGCGCTGAAAAAAGACACTCCCATGACATTCAATCAACTCAACAGCGTGCGCGACTTTCGATGCATCGTTTCCGCGCTCTTCTTGACAAGCTTATTGGCCGTGCTGTCAGGCTGTGCCACCCCGGATCAGATGGGAACGCTGGGCAGGGTTGACGGTCCGATCATGGCCAGCAGCGCGCTGACCCGTCAATCCGAGGCAGCCAAAAGCACCGTCACGCGCACCGTTCAAAAAACGGCTGGTCCGGCCGTCGCCCCCAGTACACCTCTGAAGTCGATCAATCCGTTGGACGATGCAACGCAATCCGTGGCCTCGCTGGAAGCACCGGTCGAATTGTGGGACAGGATTCGCCGGGGCTATCGCATGCCCGACCTGCAAAACGACCTGGTCACTGACCGGGAGGTTTGGTACAGCAGCCGGCCAGACTACATCCAGCGCATGACCCAGCGCTCAAGCAAGTATCTATTTCACATCGTTGAAGAGCTGGAGCGTCGCAACATGCCGACCGAACTGGCGCTGCTGCCCTTCATTGAGAGCGCTTTCAATCCGCAGGCTGTTTCCAGCGCCAAGGCGGCCGGCATGTGGCAGTTCATGCCCGCAACCGGCACTTATTTCGACCTGAAACAAAACATCTTTCGGGATGACCGGCGCGACGTGCTGGCATCAACCCGTGCGGCCCTGGATTACCTTCAAAAACTGAACGCCATGTTCGGTGACTGGCACTTGGCCCTCGCCGCCTACAACTGGGGTGAAGGCAATGTCGGCAAAGCCATTGCGCGCAACAAGAAAGCCGGCCTCGGGACTGGCTACGCCGACCTGAATATGCCGGCAGAAACCCGTTTGTACGTGCCCAAGCTGCAAGCTGTGAAAAATATCGTCTCCAACCCGGACTCGTTCAAGACTGAATTGCCACTGATTGAAAATCATCCTTATTTTCAAGAAGTGGCGATCTCGCGAGACATCGATGTGGCGCTTGCCGCGAAGCTCGCCGACGTCAATCTCGCAGACTTTAAAGCCCTCAATCCGTCAGCCCACCGCCCCGTCATTTTGGCTGCGGGTATGCCGCAAATTTTGTTGCCATGGGACAGTGCCAAGGTGTTTCAGCGAAATTTTGAGGCCTACACCCTGGGCCAGTACGCCAGTTGGACAACATGGACGGTTCCCAGCACCATGGCGCCCAGCGAAGCCGCCCGCCGCACCGGCATGAGCGAGAGCGACATGCGTTCGATCAACAGCATTCCACCGCGCATGCTGGTCAAGGCCGGCTCCACATTGCTGGTGCCACGTTCTGCCAAAGTCATCAATGACGTGACGAGTCATGTAGCCGACAACGGCCACATGAGCCTGGCGCCAGAGGTCGTCACTCGGCGCGTCAACGTCAAGGCCCGCAAGGGTGAAACTGTGGCCACCCTGGCACGGCGTTACCGCGTCAGCACCCTCGAAGTGGCGGATTGGAATCAGGTCACGGCTCACAGCAGCTTCAAGCTCGGGCAGTCGGTGGTGCTGTTTCTGCCTGTCAAGGCCAAGAATGCCAGCAAACGCAGCGGCAAGCTCCAAGCCGTCAAAAGAGTCCCCCGCAAGTAACTTTGGAGATCTCCAAAGGTCTGCGCCATGCTGCGGATCAGCTGTGCCGTTTTCGCCTTTTTCGTTTACGCTTTCTTTTTAAATTCAACGACGAGATGTCATGCTGAAAACATTTTTCACGGTGGTCGCTTTAGCAAGCACCCTTCTCCTCGGCGCTTGTCAAGATAAGGCGAGTGCGCCAACAGCCAGCCAAGGCAGCGCAACGCCAGTGTCCATCACGACCCTCCAAGCAGAGGCTAAAGGTTTCAGCGTTGGCGTGCCCATGAGCGCCCGCACGGTATATGTCTTTTTTGATCCGCAATGTCCGCACTGCACGGCACTTTGGGAAGCGGCCAAGCCACTGAAGAATCAAATCCGATTCTTGTGGATTCCAGTTGGTATTCTCAATTCATCAAGCACAGCACAAGGCGCCACAATTCTGGCCACGCCAGATCCTGAGGTGGCCATGGATGCCCATGAAGCGTCTATGAACGCCAAAGCTGGCGGTATCAGCGCCTCACGTGACATTGACGTCCAAAAAGCCGCCGTCACCCAAAACACCCAGTTGATGACCCGCTTTGGCTTCACATCAATTCCAACCATCGTCGCCACGCAGGCTCAAACGGGTGCGCTGATCACCCAAGAGGGCTCCATGGGAACAGCGGCACTGGCCAACTTTTTGGGATTGCAGTTGCCTGTAGCAAGCGCTGCGGTTTCCACCGTCAAGCCTTGAAGCTCACTTTCGCCCGGCGCGCAAAGGCATTGGTGAAGGTCTTGGCCAAGTCAATCTTCTCGGCTTTGATCTCAGGCATGAGACTGGCGAGTGCCCGCAAAGCGGTACGAGGCCCGTTGTCGGGCATCAGGCCGTCAAGTGAGATTGACTCACGCACTTGATCAAAAGAGGCCAGATACAAGGCCCGGTCACCCAGCAGGTAAATGTCAGGCACCGACTTGATGATGTCCCCGGGACCCGCTGTTTGTAGCCACTTCAAGCCGTGGACGATGGCATTCGCCAAGGCTTGGCAGGTGTTTGGATTTTTCTGGATGAAGTCGCCTGCACTGTAAAGACAGGTGGACGGCATCGGGCCACCAAAGACGTCGACCGTCCCCTTCAAAGTGCGGGTCTCGGCGATGATCTTCACATCGCCTTTTTGCTCCAGCATCGTCATCACCGGGTCGGTATGACTGATGGCGTCAATCTGCCCGGAGCGCAATGCCGCCAGCGCGCTTGACGTCGAGGCAAGTTCTACAAAACTCACGTCGCTTGGTTTCAAGTCAAAGCGCGCCAGCACCAAGCCGGCGGTGAAGTAACTCGCGGAGCCGAGCGACGCGACGCCAATCTTGCGACCTTTCAGATCGGCCACATTTTTAAAGTGCGGCAGAGTGCGCACCGACACGCCAAATGCGATCTGCGGCGTTCGCGCCTGCATCACAAATGACTGAAACGATTGATTTTTGAACTGCAGTTCGATGGTTCTGGCAAAAGTGCCGGAACAGACATCTGCAGCCCCACTGACGACGGTTTGAGAGGCACGGGCGCCCGTGCCAAAGTCATGGATCTCCACGTCAAGACCTTCCGCCTTGAAATAGCCGAGCTGCTCCGAAATCGTCAACGGTAAATAACCCAAAGCCGCCTTGCCGCCGACTGCTATGACGATCCGCGTCCGCTCCAGCTTGCGCTGACGAGTCTGGGCTTTTAGCGCAGGCATGGCCAGAGAGGTGGCCAGTAAAAGCCCTGCTTTACCCAAATATCGGCGGGAAATCCCGTCTGGTCGCGTCATGCGCTAGCCTCTTCCTTTTTTGATCTTGGCACTAGCGTAACCAGACAACAAAAAACCCGCATCGGGAAGATCCCGTGCGGGTTTGTACTCAATCTATTTTAAAAATAGTGTCAGATCTCAGTCTGCTCAGCGAAACCCCGCGAACAAAAGAGCAACATTGGCCAACAAAGCCAACGTCCAAATAACGCTGCGCAGGTTGGCTTTGTTGGTCACATACGCGGCGACATAAGCAAAACGCAGCGCGACAAAAACCACAGCCAACGCATCGATCAGCCCCTGCGCGGCCTGCAGCTGATGCGCGATGATGACGGCCGCAAAAAAGAAAGGCAACGCCTCAAACGTATTGGCTTGGGCGTTATTAGCCCGCGCCCGCCATTCGGTCTGGCGCTGCAGCCAGTTGCGCGGGTTTGCGTTGTCATAACCGCCCTCGCCCGGCGGCGTGCGCATCATGCCGGACTTGGCGATGCCGGCACAGACCACGGGCAGCAAAGCCATCACCAGCACACACCAGTAAGCGATTGTGAAATTTGGAAGCATGATATTTGACACCTTTCAGGGCAATTTAACGTCTATCAACCAGCGCATGGGCGATGGTGCCCAGGTCGACATATTCGAGTTCGCTGCCCACCGGCACACCCCGCGCCAGCCGCGTGACCTGCACACCGCGGCTTTTCAAGGCCTGCGCAATGACGTGAGCGGTGGCCTCGCCTTCAGCGGTGAAGTTTGTCGCCAGAATCACTTCCTGAACCTCGCGCTCAGCCGCTGGCAAGTGTTCACCCTGCGCGTCTCTCGGGACAACGCGGTCAAAGAGTTTTTTCAGCCCTATTTCATTCGGCCCAACGCCGTCGAGCGGACTCAACTTGCCCATCAAGACAAAGTACAAGCCGCGGTAAGCCAGCGTGCGTTCAAGGGCCGCCTGATCCGCCGGCGTTTCAACCACACACAGCTGACTGTGGTCGCGCTGCGGGTTCTGACACGTGATGCAGACTTCTTGCTCGGTCAGTGTGTTGCAAAGAGCGCAATGCTTGACGCTGTTCACAGCATGTTCGAGCGCCTTGGCAATTTGCAGAGCACCGGACTTGTCGTTTTGGAGCAAGTGAAAAGCCATGCGCGCGGCCGACTTCAGACCAACGCCAGGCAATTTGCGCAAGGCCTGCGTCAAACCCTCCAGCGCATTCGAATCAGCCATCAGCCAATAGCCTGCAGACGGTGCACCAGACGCAGCCGTTGAATCATCAGAAAGGCAGCTTCATGCCGCCGGGCAGTGCCGGCATACCCGCAGTGATCTTGCCCATTTTTTCCTGGCTCAGGTCTTCAGCTTTGCGCACAGCAGCGTTAAAGGCCGCAGCCACCAAATCTTCCAGCATGTCTTTGTCGTCGGCCACCAACAAGCTGGCATCGATCTCGACGCGTTTGACATCATGTTTGCAGGTCATCGTGACCTTGACCAAGCCAGCGCCAGCATCGGCAGTGACTTCAATGAAGGCGAGCTCGTCCTGCGCTTTTTTCAGGTTGTCCTGCATGGCTTGCGCCTGCTTCATCAGGCCTGCGAGTTGTCCTTTATTGAACATGTTTTGATTCCTTGTTAAATGGGTCTTCAGTGAGCGTTTGAATACGTGTCTTGATCATATCGGCTTGGCCAATGCCGCTGTCGATGATGGAACCAGCGGACGAATGCTGCCGGGCACCACACGGGCACCCCACTGGCGCACCATGTCTTGCACAAAAGGATCATTCTCAATGACCTCTTCGGCGTGCCGTTGCCGCTCCGTCTGGGCCGCTGTGTTGCGGCGCGCAGGCGTGTCGGTCACCGGGCCAACCTCCACGATCAATCGAGTCAGTAACAGCGCGGCCGCGGAATCGGGCTGGGCATGCAGGCTTTGAATGGCTTGCAGCAACTTGTCGCAAGCACCGGCGTGGTTGAGAGACTGGCGCTCAACCCGCAAAGTCCAGACACCATCGTCCTGCGACTGCAATTGAGACTGCAGCGCCAACTCGCGCACCAGCGCGGCGATCAGCTCAGCGCTGATCAGCCCTTGCACCAGTGCAGCCCATTGGTCGCCGAGCGGCGTGGCGAGCAGTGAAGGCGTCACAATTTCTACGGCAACGCTGAACTCACGGATCACCGGGGTTGGCGTCATCTCAGTGGGCTTGGCTGGTTCGGCCACGGCTCTAGGCGCCGGAACGGCTATGGCCACCGCTCGCGGCGGCTCAGGCTGCGGCTTTTTTGGGGGCTCGACGGCACCCCTCGATGGCTGTTCACCCGTCGTGCGCTTGAAAGGCAGCAGCCGCAGCAACACCATGGTCAGCGCCGCATATTCATCAGGGGCCAGCCCCAACTCGCCCCTGCCGTGCAGGCACAGGCTATACAGCAACTGGGTTTCATCCGCCGGCAGTAACTGCGCGAGTCGCGCGGTTTCAGACACATCAGGGTCGCTCGCATCGTCACTCGCGCCGATGCCGGGCACCGCCTGCAGCACCGCCATGCGCTGCAACACGCTGGTCATTTCTTCCAACGTGGAGGCGGCGCTCAAACCATTCAGGCGTAAGACCTCAGACATCTCGACAATGCTTTTGCCGTCGCCACGCGCCAATGCGTCGAGCAGCTGATACACATAACTGCGGTCAACGCTGCCGAGCATCTGCCGCACGCCTGCTTCGACCAACGTACCCGAGCCAAAGGCAATCGCCTGGTCGGTGAGCGACAGCGCATCACGCATGGAGCCGCGTGCGGCACGGGCCAGCAAGCGCAGCGCCTGCGGCTCGGCTGATACGTCCTCAGCGGCCAACACTTGGACTAAATGCTCCAGAATAGTTTCTGGCGCCATCGGCCGCAAATTGAATTGCAGGCAACGCGACAGCACCGTTGCGGGGACTTTTTGGGGATCGGTCGTGGCGAGCACGAACTTGAGGTAAGCCGGCGGCTCTTCCAGCGTCTTCAACATGGCATTGAACGCCGTGTTGGTGAGCATGTGAACCTCGTCAATCATGAAGACTTTGAAGCGGCCCACAACGGGCTTGTAAACCGCTTGCTCCAGCAACTGGGCAATCTCGTCAACGCCGCGATTCGAGGCAGCATCCAGTTCGGTGTAATCAACAAAACGACCGCTGTCGATGTCGGTGCACGCCTCGCACACACCGCAAGGTGTGGCCGTGATGTCACCCGTGCCATCCGGGCCGGTGCAGTTGAGCGACTTGGCCAGAATCCGCGACACCGTGGTCTTGCCGACACCACGGGTTCCGGTGAATAAATAAGCATGGTGCAGCCGCTGCGTGCCCAAGGCGTTGCTCAAAGCCTGAACCACATGCGACTGCCCGACCATTTCCGAAAAATTCTTGGGGCGGTATTTACGAGCAAGGACGAGGTAGGACATCGCAGCATTCTAAAGTGCCCGAAAAATCACCCTGCTGATGAGCAGGTTGGGCTGTGCGCGCGGGGCAAGTCCATTACAATCCAAAGTGACGGGCCTCCCCGCATGGTGAAGCGGCCAACCGGGTCAGATGGGGAACCAAGCAGCCCTAACTGTGGAGCCAGTGCCGGGGTCGGGCTCGTCACCTTTTTCTTACAAAGTTAGCCTTCATGCGAGTTCCCAGCGTGGGAGCCTAAAAGGAAGGCACTTTTGTAACACCTGCCTGTAACACCTCAGTGTCACGTTGATCAACCAACGTGGAGCCAACATGGCAGTACTGACGGGACTATTCCAACGCGGCAGCAGCTATTACCTCCGGGTAGTCCTGCCCCTGCTCCACCCACTACAGACCAAGTACAAAAACGGTGAGTTCGTAGTGTCCCTTGGGCCATGCTCCTACCGAGATGCAGTCCTCCGCGGGACGATTGAAAGGGCAGGAGTTCTCTACGGGGCAAACCCGCAGGGTATTCGACTGGCATCGTCTTTGTTTGATAGGGTTGTCAGCAAATCTACCAAG